>SMVS01000130.1 GCA_004357435.1 Nitrospina sp.
GAGGTGTAGGCTCTCATTTTCAGAGTCAAATGCGGTTAATGAAAAGGAAAAATGTAATTCATCCAAGCGGACATCCTTAGCAGAATCTTTCTCATGATTGCCACATGGTGAAAATGTTCGCTATACACAGCCGCTTGCGCGTAGGATCCACCAGGAATTAGAGCGGAATAGTTTGCATACTCGGGATCAGTGATATTTATAAGAACCGGCACGCGGCCCGGCCTCGGTGCCATTTGCGGATTAATCAGGTTTCCCGTTGCCTGAACCTGACCTTCAGCCAATGCCGGCACTACCATTCCCACTTCACCGGAAAACACCTTCCCAGGGATACTATCAAAAGCCACCTCCGCTTCACTCCCTACTTCTAAACGAAGCAAATAGTTTTGACGAAACCAGGCCACCAGATAATGGCCCTCACTATGCACAAAGACCATAACGGGTCTCAGTGGAAGGTTTTTCGCCATCATGCCGGGCCTCAAGACTACTTGAGTGGCATAGCCATCGGTCGGTGCCCGCACGGTCGTCTGGCCCAGTTCAAATTTTGCCTGTGCAAATTGGGCCCGCAGATCATTATATTTTGCGGTTGCCGAATCAAGATCGCGCTTACTACCTGCTTTCCGTTTAAATAATTTTCCCGCTCGCTTAAAATCCGCTTTCGCGCCCGATAAAAGTGATTTTATCGAGTCAACCCGGTTTTGATAAGGTTCTGGATCTATGCGAAACAGAACATCGCCTTTTTTGAGTTTGGCGTTCCCTTGTACGGGAACCTCCACCACTTTTCCGCTCACCGTAGGCACAATAGGCGTGGTGATAAAATACAGCCGGGTATTTTCAGAATAAGGATGATTGTAGTTCATTGTAAAGGTGAGCGCGCCAATGAGGATAACGCCCCCCATTACCGCGGTGGGCACGCTCCACTTGTTGAGCGGGATTCTAAAGACCTTAAAAATGACAATGCAGAGGGCGGTGTAGGTGAGCATCAGAAGTAAGTCCATTACTCTATCTCCTCCCTCGATTTCTTTTTAGCCCGCGCCGCGCTGGTTACCTTTTCCAGTTTTTCTATTCGTTCATCCAACCGGGAAAGTTGCTCCTCAAAATCAGCTGACTGACTACTTTCCTCTTTCTCTTTGGCAAAACCCCAACCTCGATCTTCACGGTAGAGGGTCGCCCAAATCCAAAGGAACGGCCAAATGACATGGAGGGTGAAAAGACTGATCCAACCGGCAACATGAATCGCATCCTGCTGAGGGTGTTTGCGATGAACTGATATTTCGTAGGGGATATCATGAATTGCAATGATTCCATAAAAAATGACGATAGACGCAAAAACCAGTATTCCAAGAGCAAGGTAATCCAGCATTATGTGTCTCCCAAAACGCATTTCATACTGTAAAATGTTCCAGTGCCACGCGCCTGATGCAACGGTTCAGACTATTCACCGTCTTCAAAAAACAACTATGTAAATAAAGCTTGATCAGGGTCACGTATTACCCTTGAGTCTATTTCCCAAGGCCCTGGCCCAAGGATTGGCGGTAACTCCATGGACTAAAATGCTCAGCGTAACAGTGACGGCAACCGTCACAATGATCGTATCTCCATGCGGCAAATCGGCGTTCAACACTATAACAGCAAATACAATACTGGCAAGTCCACGAGGACCGAACCAACCTAAAAACAGTTTTCCTTCGGTATTTAAATTGACGCCCACCAGAGAAATATAAACCGGCAACATGCGGATAACGGTTAGGCTCAGTACGGCATAACCCACGATTGACCAGTTAAGATAATCAATAGAACGCCCAACTACCGCGGAACCAAATAACACCCATGTGATCAGTGCAAACGTTTCACCGGTACCTTCAGCGGCTCGTAAAAATTCGTCCCGATGGTTTTTAGTCATATATCCAAATAACAATCCCCCGCAGAAGGATGCGATAAATCCACTACCACCCACAAATTGAGCCGATGCAAAGCATGTAATCGCCAGGGCAATAACAGGGATTTGAACCCAAGTATGCGTCAACCACTGCCGGGACCTTGCAAACCGTAGCAGGAGGACAGTCAACGAAGTCAATGTCACACCCACTATCAAACCAATTCCAATTTCCTCGGCTAACAATGCCATTGCCAGATGCCAACCGCTACCCTCGCCATGCCCGCTGGTACCAAGCGCTAATGCAAGAAAGGCAAAGAGAATAGGCACACAGATGCCATCATTCAACCCACTTTCCACGCTTAGGCCTTGGCGAAGATCAGCAGGTACGGATTCATTTTTAACCACTGCTTGTCCCAGCGCGGCATCGGTTGGTGCAACAATGGTTGCCAGCAACGCCACTTCGATCAGGGATAAATTGTCAAATAGAGCTACTCCAAACCCAAAACCCAGCAACAGGGTTAATGGCAATCCTATCAATAGCAATCGTAGTGGAATTTTTGCTGAACTGCGAAGCACCTTGAAGTCAGCACTGGCCGCATCGATGAATAATACCAGCGCCAAGGTCAACTCAGCTAAAACTTTCAGGGTGTGCGCTTCTGCTTTTAATGACAGGAGCCCTGCGCCTAACGGACCTATGCAGAATCCAAAAAATACAAATATTATGGGACCCGTAAGGCGTGATTTCTCCACCGCGCCAGCCACACAACTGAACAGGAGAGCGCAACCAGCAAGCAAAGCTAAATCCAGATACATGGTATCAACTCTTGTTGGATGACAACCTGCAATTAAACACAAAAAAAAGCAAAGGGCCGTCAGTCAATTATAACTTGGGCTATTCTGTTCTTAAGTTAACCCCAAAACCCGGTTCATTGCACCAAAGGAATCTGCCTGGCGAGTTCGAAATTTATAATTGCATCCAGTTTGTTTTCTAACTGGAAAAATCGAGCTACTTTTTTACCAGGCAGTATCTCTTGAAATTTATCCACAAACGATTGCTTCGTGCTCAGTCTCAAGCGTTTATTATGTAAAGACCCATTCAATATTTTCAACGCTTTTTCATCAGAGAGACTTTTATTTTTAAGAGCATCGGCGAAATCGGTAATCAGTTTAACCCGCCGACCATTGATAAAGTCTAGCTGATCCTGATATTCCCGATACAGTTTCCAAAATTTTTCTTTTTCGGACGGGGTAAAATTCATGTTTTTGGCTATCAGCTGCTTTTTTTGAACCTTAATGATAGCCCGGGTCAATTCTATTTCATCCTGGTTAGCTTCCAGGGTTCCCTGGGCAATAGAGAAATCATTTGATCCCATTCCAAAAATAAATACTAAAGCCAACGCCAACGTTTTAATCCAATTCATAACTACCTCCGCTTAGTGTTTTTTAAATTCAACAAATGATATTCACGTGTTCATTAACATCTCAAAAAACAATTTAACTTTTAATCAGTATTTAATGTTGTACTAAAAAGTTTTCCTGGAAGAAAAGAAACTTTGGGTTCTTCGTAGGTTCCTTCCACACTAAAATAAATATGTATAAATTGCTGGTTTTCCTCATTCCCTCCAACTAAATTTCTAACAATAGGAATCTTTTTTAAGATACTGCGAACCAAACCCCCAACCACAGGAGTTTCCCCCAAAGCATTTCCTATTCCGTTTTCAGGCAAAACGTCACCGATCAAAGGTATCTCTGGAATTTTACTACCCACAGTCCCATCAGCTTTGATTGAAGAGAGGGACGTATCTACAATGGATTTCAGTGCGTCAATAGCTTTAGCGATGCTTTGCAGGGGCCTTACCCTCACCTCTGCGTGAAGAGTTCTCTTGGACAAGTTGGTATCCCCATACACTTTAACTTTAATAGATGGGCTCATTAAATCGAATCCTTTTGTGGATAACACACCGTTTTTGATTATGCAACTGCCTCCCATGTAATCATAAGGCAACATCCCGTCTTTAGAATTTGTCGGGAGTTTAAAGTTCATGGCGCGGATAATCGTACTCGCGACTTGGCCAACTTTTAAGACATGGCCCTTTTCTGATTTGATATTTAACTTGCCTGAGAGTCCTCTTAAAAAATCATCAGATGAGAGGTCACCGAAAAAACTTCCCCTAAATCTCAATGGACCTTGAATGTGATCCTCAATGAAATTTTCCAGCCGCAAATCCTTTCCCAGAATATCCAATTTATAGGAGGTGGTCTTCAGGTTGTAGTTTCCTTTTAAGAGCAATGTCCCATTCTTCGGTAGTATCTTTCCCCGCTTCAACTCAAATGAAATTTTTGAAACAAAGGTCCTTGCCATTACGTTTTTAAGGGCGATCTCGTTAATTTTAATCTGGCTCATATCAAGGTTCATAAAAAAGCCTTCATTGCCTTTTGGTTTAAAAGAAACCAAAGTCTCTTTTATAACCACTTGAGTTTTGTCAAAATTCAGGGCGATTTTTTCCCCCGAAAATTTTCCTGATATATTGAGCTCTCTAAAACTTTTGGCGGGACCTCTCAAATGAACCGTACCGGTCAGCTGACCCTTTTTTGGAAACCAGTCTTTTTGAATCAGGGGTTTGATTTTCGGAAAGTGAATAGAGCGGATGATCAAATGCGAGTCGATGACAGGCTCCCATACCCCCTGCGCATCCTTTTTAAGATCCAGATTTCCCTTAACTTGGATCTCCCCGCCAAAGACGTGCGCTTTCACTTGGTGAGCCAGGCGGCCGTCCTGCCATTCGCCCTGAAAATCAATATATGGTACAGCCATTTGCTTCCCATGAATTGGGATGACCACCTTTTGAACTTGGAAATCGCCCTTCACGTGAAGAGCCTCAGGGTGCATCACCGGCCCGTCAAGACGAATGTTGCTGGTGAATTCTCCCGATTCGGGGAACGAGTCCACCTGAATCAAGGGTCTGAGTTTAGCAAAATGCAATGATTTGGTAATCACATCGGAATCGATGACAGGAGCCCAGTTTCCCTGCTCGTCCTTATGGGGGTCCAGCGTTCCCTGGACGCGGATCTCTCCACCAAAGATTTTTGCACTGACCTTATGGGTCAAACGTCCGTTGTGCCACCTGCCCTGGACAGCAATGTCAGACAAGGCCACTGGCGTTCCTTGAATTTGGATGGCCGTTTCCGGCACGCTGAAATTTCCCTTTATGCGGAGTGCATCCGGGCGCATCACGGGACCTCGAATGTGAACCGTTCCGCCGATCACTCCTGCTTCGGGGAACCAGTCCTGTGCAACCAATGGCCGGAGGTCGGCCAACTGGACTGATTTGGAAATCACATCCGAATTGATGACAGGGTCCCAGGCACCTTTAGGATCCTTTTTTAAGTTGATATCTCCCTTGATCCTGATTTCACCGCCCAAGACCGACATTCGCACATCATGTTTTAAGTGGGACCCAGACCATTGACCTGCGCCATCGATTATAGCAAAGTGAACTTTCTGACCTTGGATGGAGACAGTAGTCTTCTGGACCCGTATTTGCCCTTTAGCCTGGAGCGCCTTGGGTCGCGTTACGGAACCTTTCAGGTGAACTTTACCGCTGAGCGATCCCGTCTCGGGGAACCAGTCCTGCGCAACCATGGGTTTCAGACGGGCTAACTGAACGGAGTCGATGACCACGTCCGAATCGATGATGGGATCCTGGTTAGCCTTTCCGAGCTCCAGCTGACCTTTGACTTGGATATTTCCATCAAATACATTTGCCCGAATATTGTGAACCAGTTTTTTATTGGACCAGGTTCCCTCTGCCTCTACCAAAGGAAAACGCACACTGCCGGTCTTCGTTTCTATCTCAAGATCTGAAAAGTTCAAATTTCCACTACCCTCCATCGCCTCTGGATGCTTCACCGGGCCTTTTAAGCGAACCGTACCGGTCAGGAGACCTTTCTCCGGAAACCATTCTTTTTGAACCAGGGGTTTGATGTCCGGCAAGCTGATCGACTGTATGGTCACATTCGAGTCGATGACGGGATCCCAGTCGCCCTTGCCATCGTTTTTAAGATCCAAATTCCCCTGGACACGGACCTGTCCTCCAAAGACCTTCATTCCGATTTCGTGGGTCAGATGCCCGTCGTGCCATTTGCCCTGCCCATCGATGTCTGACAAGGCAACTCTCGTCCCTCGAACTCGGATGGCTGTCTCTGGTATCTTGAACTTTCCATTCACACGGAGTGCTTCAGGGCGCATCACGGGACCCCGAACGTGAACCGTTCCGCCGATCACTCCTGCTTCGGGGAACCACGGCATTGGTTCAGGAGAAATATTTTTCAATTCATGAAAATCGACATTTTCAAAAGTCAGATGAGAATCCAACGTACCCTTAAAGACAGGACCCAACGGATCTTCCCGGAAAATTTTTCCCTCAACCACGAAATCACCCGAAAACACGCTCCAGTTAATTTTGTGTATCAATTGTTGATTTTTCCATTGAGCGGCAACCTCGAAAGTTGGAAAGGAAAGGGGCTGGCCAGAGTGGACCAGGGTAATTTCTGTAATTTTCAGCACCAAATCCAAAGTTGCGCTTCGAGAAACGGATTCAAAGTCAGTCAATGTTTCAACGGGTGTTTCAAGTCTCAAACTCAGGCTGTCGAAATTTCCTTTCAAGCGCATTTCTTCATTTAGGATATTCCGGGCCTGAGGAACCCAATCCAGCACCGGCAGAATATCCGTTGCTTTGAAAGGTTTAAAATTCAGTGTGGCCTGTAAGACCGAATTTGAAGAAAGAAGGTCATTGGCCCGTATCTCGCCTACCGCAACAAGGTTGCCAGTGCCGAATTCCAAATCATCCAGTATCAACTCGATCTGGTTTTCCTCTCGAACGATGCGCATCTGTACCCCAATATCCAACGGGATTTCTTTCCCCGTGCTCTCATCCTGGAAAATGACTTGACCCGCTATCAAATTGATTTCAGCCAAGGTGAGGTTGGGATTTTTCAGGAAATCACGTAAGACTCGAAGCCATTCTGGAAAAGAATTAATTTTTTGCACTGGTAAGGAAGGGGTTGGATCAGAATCAAGTGTATTTATTTTAGCTAGAGTGTTCGGTCCGGCTCCCGGTTTGACTGAAATTTTTAAAACCGGTCTAATAAGTGTAATGCTATCGATAACAATCTTTTGTTGCAGAAGAGGTAACAGTTTTAATTTGAGCAACAGTTCATCTGTAGACAGAAGCTCCTTTTCCTGATCGGCAGAATAGATCTGAAGCCCTTTACATTTAAACTGCAATCCCCGGGAAAAACTCCAGTCCAGGGACTCGATATTAATATTCAGACCCGTAGCCCGAGTCAGAACGTGTATAACGGGTTCACGGAAATTATTCGGGTCAACAGAGAAAACCACAGCCATAATTATGATCAGTATTCCAGCCAGGCCCGCCGCCAAAATAATTAAAATTCGAGGTTTTCTGTTTTTGACAGGAGAGCTTTTCCGAGGAGGGATTTTCCGTTTTTTATTAGGAACATCCATAGGAGAAAAAATGAATTGTTAACATGAATTAAAGAAAGCTTGGCCCGTTTATATCATATTTGAAAAAAAGTAGGTAATGATTTGGCTGGAAGACGGCATGTAGATTTCAAACCTGAAATTCGGCTGAATTAAGGGGGCTTCAACAAAACCATTAGCGGAAACCGGATAAAACCTGGTAACTTCTTTCAAACTATTTATCGCGATCCTCATCCAGACTTTTTCTTAGCATCCCAGCCCATTTCCTTAATACATCCTGGGTATTCTCCCAGGTTTTCATATCATCTGGTCGAGATCCCTTCTCAGATATAAGGCCCATTAAAACCACTGCACCCGTTTGATAATCCACAAACTCGAATTCCGCGGACGCCCCTCCGAGATTGATATCGCTTTTCCCAGGGGACCCGCCACTGGCAACGCCCCTAGGTTCCAGATCGGTAATGGCGACCTTAATATGTAGTGTCCCAGCTTGCCTTTGACCAAAACCAACCAATTCATATTTATCTTGGATCGCCTTAATCAACTCATTCCGAAAATATTCCGTCAGTTTGTTGATTTCCGTCGCATCGATTCCTCGTTTCCTACCTTTTTTCGATAAAAACGCGATCACATGATCAATATAAAACTTAGAATACTGGTTGAGAATGTTTTCCTCACTTCTATATACATATAAACCTTCATACTTGGAGCTGGGCACCAGATTCCCATAATCGCTTAGGAAACCGGATTTCTCTGGCTTTTGAGAAGCGCAAGCAAACAAGCCTAATAAAAGAGAAGCCGCAAAAATTCCGGAAACAGTCCTTAAAAAAAATTCATAAAATCGACTGCTTTTAAGTTGTTTCATTAACATTATTACCAGGATAAATATTTTTCATCATACTCAGTATTCACTTGAATCAAGGGTTTTTTCTGTGAGCTTCATCCATGCGAGTGATGAGCCGCTTGGACCAACGCTCTATGACTTCCTTAACAAGGCCGTATTTGGAGGATTTATTGTAAACCCTGCCTTTTTGTAAATCAATTACTGCGACCACAACCTCACCTGTAAGCGCATCAATAAGTTCGGCTTCAGCAGAAGCGCCTCCCCAAATGGTGGCCTCAGATATCGTGGCGCGCATTCGGACCAGCGGTTGAAACGGCTCCAGGTTGGTTATGGCTACTCTCAGAATTAAAGTTTGTGACCCAGGCTCGCTAACTATGGAATAGTTGCTGTTTTTCAGTTCTTTTTTCAACCGATAATAAAAATAGTTAGCAAGTTTTTGCATATCCTTTTGATTAATATAGGGGGGAGCGCTGGGACTCAAGATCTGGCGGATTTGCACCGGTAAAATAATGAAATTTGAATACAGGTTGAGCGGTTTCCCAGGATTAAAATAGGAATATGCCCCCTCTGCATCCGCAAAAGGGCTCTTGGTCAACTTAGAATAATCATTAAGAAATCCCGCATTTTTAGGTAAATTTTCTGTAGCGCAAGCTGAGATTCCGATTAAAGCTAGGCCGGCAATTAGTTGGAAAGATCTCTTCGCCGAATTTTCAATGATTCCCAATGCCTCTCATCTCCATTTAAGATAATGCTGTTTATTTTTCCGAAAAGCCTGTCCCAATCTTACCAATATTGATTGGGACAGGACCTCCCTAAATTTAGCTAAATCAAAAGTCCCTTCTTGGGGCCCGGTTTAATTTTCGTTGTTGTTGTAACCTTTGATCATAGGCATCAGGCCTGCATAAAATTCCCCTATATTCAATTTGTGCATAAGCAGTTCTCCTGTCTTTCGGCGGAACCAAAGTACCTGTATAAATTTTACATAATTCCTTTGATGTCATGGAAGTTGCTTGATCTGGGCTTATTTTCGCACACGCGAAGAGGAATACGCTCCCCAGAAAAGAACTTAAAATCGGATTTTTGAAATAAGCATTCATCACCCTCAGGAACTCCGCTTGGCAACAACGGTTCCCTGAATTGGCCCTCCAGATAAAATATCCTCAGCAGGCAAAACAGTAATAATTTGAATGTTGGCAAAGGGAATGATCTCAAGCTCTTTTTCCAACTGAATAACCAAAGCATTGGAATTCAAAAGCTCTTTCAATTTAGAGCCAACCATTTTCTGCTGTGCTTGGGGTTCAATTTCATAATTCTGCTCATTTCCGTTGGTGAACTTGATAGTTATTTTTCCACTCATTGGTTAACTCTCCTTAATTAATGTTAGCAGGGAAGAAATCAAAACCTCATAATTGATTGTTTCTTTTAACTCCACTCGTCATTACTGATTCGTATGATGGGTAAAAGTATAAATCCTCATTGAGGGTGTGTCATTAAATGTCTAATAAGTTTTGTTTGTTTTTTTAATCTATATGCAAATTCCCTGGTTGGGAAATATTAAATGCCATGATTCAGCTTTTTGGAGCAGTGTAGCATAGGGTGAACGGGATATTGCGATCCACAGCTAAAAATATATTTTTCAGTGAGATAAAATCAATGTCAAGGGCCAGATCCACCATAGAGGTGAATGAATAATGGATTTCATAAAATTAAAATTATCAAGACACTGAACCATCAAATTTATGACCCCAGGCCCCTAAAACCGTCACCATTTCAAAAAAATAAAATTTAAAAAAATTCTGCTTTTCTTCCCTGTTCTTTAAAAATTTAAAATATTTATGGTAAGTTGTCGGAATTGTGTTTTTTCCTGAACATCGCTTATTGACTTTTAAAAGTGGTCACAACACTCACCGATTAAAACTCAGGTGAATATGTTGATGCGTTCCATCCTTTTTGTTTTCTGTTTGATGGCTTACAGCGTTCCACTCCTTGCCGGGGAACCGGAGCGTATGGTGCGTATACCCTCCGGAACCTTTTGGATGGGTTCCGATACGGGCAATAAAATGATGCCCTCAGGAGGGCGCAATAATGAAAGCCCTATTCATAAAGTTACTGTGGATGGGTTCTGGATGGATATCTACCCGGTGGCTAATAGGTACTACGCCAAGTTTGTAAACGAGACCGGCTACGTAACCTATTCGGAAGTCCCGCCGGATCCAAAAGATTGGCCGGGGGCACTTCCTGAGATGCTCTACGCCGGCTCGGTGGTGTTTAAACAACCCAAGTCCAAAGTCGATATGAGAAATTTTTACAACTGGTGGGAACTCAAAAAGGGTGCAGATTGGCGCCATCCAAAAGGACCAGACAGTAGCATTGAGGGAAAAGATAACCACCCGGTGGTCCACGTGACTTTTAAGGATGCTAAATCGTATTGCCAGTGGGCAGGAAAAGAAATGCCTACCGAAGCGCAATTCGAATATGCGGCCCGCGGCGGGTTTGATAAAAAGAAATATGCCTGGGGCGACCAGCCCAGACACCTCACCGAACGCCTGGCAAATCTTTGGCAGGGCGAATTTCCTTACACCAATGAGGATAAGGATGGTTTTCTCGAAACCTCTCCGGTAGGAAGCTTTCCGCATAATGGTTACGGGCTTTACGATATGGCTGGCAATGTTTGGGAATGGGTCTCCGATTGGTACCATCCCGGTTACTTTAAAAACAGCCCAAAGAAAAACCCGACGGGGGTCAAACAGGAACAAAGTTTTGATCCGAATGAGCCGGGCAACCCAAAAAGAATCGTAAAGGGCGGCTCTTTCCTTTGCAGTGAAAATTATTGTACGGGGTATCGGCCCAGTGCGCGCATGGCGACCGATCCAAGATCAAGCTCCAACCATAACGGATTCCGTTGCGTTAATAATTAATCAATCTGTTTTCAATTAAACCGAGGAGGGAGAAATGAAATTACTGAAAGGGTTGATAATTATTTTTCTGAGTGTTGGCATCGCGCTTTCCAGCTCACCGCATGATGCCCAAGCGAAAACCAAGAAGCCGAATATCCTGGTGATTTAGGGGGATGATGTCGGCTGGTCGAACATCAGCGCCTACAATATGGGTATGATGGGATATAAGACACCCAATCTCGATCGCTTAGCAAAAGAAGGCATGCTTTTTACAGATTACTATGGACAGCAAAGCTGTACCGCCGGACGGTTGGCGTTCATCACAGGACAACATCCATTTCGCACCGGACTTCTGAGTGTTGGCCTACCGGGTTCACCGCTCGGTCTTCAGCCGGAAGACCCTACAATAGCTGATCTCCTCAAAGGGCAGGGCTATGTTACCGGGCAATTCGGCAAGAATCACTTAGGAGACCTCTACAAGTTTTTACCTACTGTGCACGGTTTCGACGAATTCTTCGGCAGCCTCTATCATCTTAATGCAGAAGAAGAACCCGAGGATCCGCAATATCCACATCACATTCCCGGATTTTATGAAAAGTTTGGATATCGTATTTTTTAATCGGAATATGGATAATTAGGGTGTTGGAATCCAGATTATTGTTATTTAAGGAAGAGCGTGGTGGGTAAGGGCGGGTAAAGTGCGGCTTGAAGTTTCGACTTTTATGCAGGGCGTATTCAGCTTTCTTAAATTCTTGATTTTTTAGGTGCTGATAATGGGAGCCGGGTGGGGCTCTTGGCATGAGCGCGAGCGCTGAGAATCAGCATTTCAATAATTTAGGGTTTTAAAATGGATTGGGTCAGGTTTTGATAAGATTCGGCGATACGGGCCGTTGTCTACATCGGCGGCAGTCACCTTATCCCAGGCTTGGTGGAATTGGAGTTGAATCTACCTTTGTCAGCCAGAAAAAAACTTTTGGTCATTTACAACCCCAAGGCCGGGGCGCAGCGGAATATTTTTGATGCCACATTGAGTCGCTTGCGCGACCTGGGGGTTGCAGTTGTAGTCCGGGAAACCACCGGACCGGGAAGCGCCCGCGACCTGGCGCGGTCCGCCACCGAGACCGGCGGCTATGACGCCGTCATCGCCGCCGGTGGTGACGGCACCGTCAACGAAACGGTGAACGGGTTGTCCGGCCATCCCATTCCTTACGGCATCATCCCGATCGGCACCGCCAACGTGCTGGCCCTCGAAATAGGATTAGCGCAGGATGCGGAAACCGTTGCCCGCACCCTGGTCGAAGGCCCGGTCCGAGCCATCGTGCCGGGAGTGATCAACGGCAGGTTGTTCCTGTTGATGGTGGGGGCCGGGTGGGACGGGCGGTTGGTGGCTCACACCACGACCCGGCTCAAACGGCTTTTTGGCAAATTTGCTTTTCTGGGGCACGCACTCCAATTACTTTGGCAAAACCGCGTGCCGCGATTGCGCGTGGTGGCGGAGGGCACCCGTCACCCCGCAAGTTGGGTCATCGTCAGCAATGTGGCCCGCTATGCGGGTTCGTTCCTGCTGGCACCCGAGGAACGCCTGGAGCGGGCGGGATTCACGCTGGTGCTGTTCAACCGCCAGACACGCCTCGGATTTCTGCGCGATCTGGTGTCACTCGCGCTTGGCAAAATCGAACGTGCCGATTCTATCCAATCCATGAGGGTTGCAGAGGTTGTTATCGAGGGAGACCCCTCCGAACCGGTGCAGGCGGACGGTGATTTTGTGGGGTACCTGCCGGCCAGGATCACATTGGCGAACCATTCGCTGAATCTGATCGTGCCCGCCAACCATTGCGCGCCGACTGGCATGCGGCCCTTGGGAATCCAGCGTCACGTGTGATATCCCCCATTAACTTCATGCCTCGAAGGGGTACGGGCCGGTTGCTATTGCCGGGTTTTTGAGTGATATTGAAGTTGTAACGGCCGGAGCGGCTTATGGAGGGTGGGGCCGCAGATTAAAGTTCAATTTTTTCAAAAGGAGGATTCATGGTCAAAGTATTTTTATGTTTGGTGTTGATGATTGGCCTGGCATCGTGTTCCACCATTAAGGAGAGATTCGGAACCGCCGTAGAGACCCCGCAATTGAACGCTGACCGTGGTCACTGCCGGGATGTGTCCGAAAAGGCCGTGGCTGAATCCACAAAGAATATTATTAAGAAATCAGACGAGAAAAGGAATGCGTACAAAGCCTGCATGAAGAGTAAGGGCTACGATCGTCACGGCCGGCCCATCGCGAAATAGGTTGGATGGGTTCGTTCACCTGGCCTCGGATGGCAAGCCCGCCTGCGATGAACGGAGTGGCACGGGAGTCAGCTTTTTTCCTGATGGGATTCAAGATCGAAGGTGGTGTCGCTGGTCCAGGTGAGGGTCATGTGTCCGGGGATGCGGGTGGCCTTGTCGAGCCGGGCGGTGCGCAGTTGTTCACAGGTGAAGCTGGAACCACGCAGGTCGGCGCCGCCAAGTTGCGCCCCGGTGAAATTGGCCACTTTGACGGAGCTTCCAGCAAGGTTGGCTCCCGTCAGATCGGCTCCGGCGAAATCTGCGGCCATCATATTGGCTTCGCTCAGGTCAGCGCCGATCAGTTTGGATTCCCGAAAATTGGCGGCGACCAGGTCCGCGCCCCGCAAATTAGTTCCTTTGAGGTCGCAATTGTCCAGGTCGGCCCCATTCAAATTCATATTGCTTAAGTCTTTGCCGGCCAGAGAATCTTTGGCGGCTTCGACTTCCCTGCGTTGAAGTTTTCGGTCTTCCAACATCGGGCATAATCCTGTTGAGAAATGATCCGCGCAGTGTAAACCAAAATGGACGCATCATAATAACACTACTTTTAAGGGTTTTTTACCAATGGTTTCCTCTCCACCGAGGTTGGGATGAAATGTTTTAAGAAAGAAATCCTGGTCTTTACAAGGCACAACGGATGAATCCTGCTTGCTCGCGGCTTTTTATTTTTGGAATGGGTTATTGTGCTATGGCCCTGGCCCGGATTCTTAAGGAGGACTCCTGCGAAATAGCCGGGACTTGCCGTGAGCCTGAACAGAGGGAAGCTTTGCGCCAGGCAGGTTATGCAGTCCATCTTTTTCAAGATGGCTCCTCTGAGAATGAAGTGCGGGCAGGCTTGGCGCGAGCCGAGAATGTTTTGATTACGATTCCCCCGCCGGCTACGGGCGGCGACCTGGTGTGGGAGACGTTTCAGGATGATATTTTGCATCATCCCCGCCTGCGTTGGCTGGGTTATCTTTCAACCACCGGAGTGTATGGCAACCACGATGGCGGTTGGGTGGATGAAGACTCGGAATTAAAACCGACAGCGGAACATCATCGGCGGCGCTGGCAGGCTGAAACCCGGTGGCGCCATGCCTTCCAGAGTCATGGCGTGCCGGTACACGTTTTCCGGCTGGCGGGGGTCTATGGTCCGGGGCGCAACCCACTGCACAAAGTAATCGCCGGGCAGGCCAGGCGGATTGAAAAACCCGGCCTGGTGTTTGGCCGTGTGCATGTGGAGGATGTTGCGGAGGTCCTCAAGGCTTCCATGGCGCGACCTCATCCCGGAATTATTTACAATGTTTGTGACGATTTGCCCGCGCCGCCGGCGGAGGTCACCGAGTTCGCCTGCGGTTTGTTGCACCGGCCTCTGCCGCCGCTGGTGCCGTTCGAGCAATCGCATCTTTCGGAAATGGGGCGGAGCTTTTACCTCAACAACCGGCGCGTCAGCAACCGGCGCATTAAAGAAAAACTAAAAGTTAAACTGCATTACCCAAATTACAAGGATGGCTTGCGGGCATTGTTGAAAAGTATTCCAGAAGAATTGAAAAAGCACTGATGAGCACGGATTCAAATGGTCCCTCCCCTTTTCAAGGGGAGGCGGGGAGGGGTTGAAGATAACCACCCCCTGGCCCCTCCTTGAAAATACAGGGCTATTTATTGTCATCCTGAGCGCAACGAAGGAACTCAGTTGCCTTTTACCTCCTTGCAGAAGGGAAAATATTATCGTCGGCGACTTGCCGGTTCCCCTTCTTGAAGGGGCCCGTGGAGAGAATATGGAAGATTGGCCTTATCGGGTGGTGGCGTTTGCCGGTTTTTTCATTATCGCGGGAATTGCCTGGGCCGTGGGAAGCCGGGCGCGGCTCAACGGTAAAACCCTGTGGGGCAGTCTGGTCCTGATCTGGCTGATGGGCGGATTGACTTTTTGGCTTCCCTGGTCGCGTGCTGGAATGCAATGGCTCAACGATGTTCTCGTCGCTCTTTTGTCGGCGTCGCAGAAGGGCAATGTATTTTTGTTCGGCCCTTTGGCATTGGGACCGGGTCAGGCGTTGCCGGATGGCACCGCATCGGTAGGGTTCGTTTTGGCCATGCAGGTCCTGCCGGCGGTGATTTTCTTTTCCGCTTTGGTCGCGGGGTTGTACCATCTCGGCATCATGCAATGGGTGGTGCGCGGCTTTGCCCGGATTTTTTACCGGGTCATGGGTTTGTCGGGCGCCGAAGCCCTGTCGGCCTCTGCCAATATTTTTGTGGGAGTGGAGTCGGGCCTCACCATCCAACCCTACCTGCAGGCCATGACCCGTTCCGAGTTGTTGACGCTGTTGACTTGCATGATGGCCACCGTGGCCAGCACCGTGTTGGCGATTTATGTGATCGCGTTGGCGGATGTGTTTCCGCAAATCGCCGGACATCTGGTTTCGGCCTCCATCATCTCCATACCTTGCGCTATTTTGATTAGCAAGTTGTCCCTGCCCGAGGATCAGACTCCTGAAACCGCGGGCCAGCTTCCGGAAGATAGGGAGCAACCGGCATCGCGGGAGGCCCATCACCTGAATCCAGCCACGCCGCCGTCGAATTTAATGATGGCGTTGATTGAAGGCGGCGGCCAGGGTGTTAAAATGGCGGTGAGCATCGCCACCCTGCTCATTGTGGTTCTGGGATTGGAGGCGGTGGCGGATTTGTTATTGGCGCAATTCCCACAGGTCCTGGGAGCGCCGTTATCCATCACGCGTTTAATGGGCTGGCTCACCTGGCCCTTTGTGATTCTGTTGGGGCTGAGACCGGAAGAGTGGCAGTTGGCTTCGGAAATCCTGGGGTCCCGATTCGTGGAGACCGAAGTGGCGGCGTATTTCACCTTGGCTCATGCGCAGGCGATGACACCCCCGGCATTTTCCTTGCGGTCCTTGACGGCGTTGACTTATGCGTTGTGCGGGTTTGTGCATTTGGCCAGCATGGGGATTTTTGTCGGCGGGTTGGCGGCGTTGATTCCAACACGCGTTCGTGATTTATCGTCTTTAGGGTTGCGGGCTTTGTGGACGTCGTTTCTGGCGACCCTGTTGACGGGTTGTGTGGCGAGTGTCCTGGCCTGAGTTTTCAGGGGGCGGGAGTTGAAAAAAAAGCAGACCCCAAGTGCCAGAAAAACGACAGAGCGATGATCGCCACCGCAATGAGGGCCACCCGCACCGAATTTTTTTCCTGCCTTTTCTTTTTCTCTGAAATTTCGGGTTCCAATTCCGACATGACACTCTTGGGAAAGGTTTTATAAATCTCCCAATTCATCTTCCTCAAACAGTTCCTGCATGGTGTGGGTATCGTTTTCTTCCGTCAGCCGCTGGTCCGCCCGGTCAATGAACTCGTTCACCGTTTTCAAATTTTCCTGGGAAATGTTGCATAAAACCAGGCGTTGCATGAGCGTTTCTTTTTCAAAATGCTGGAGCAGTTTGCCGAAACTCCCCATCAAAAATGAGGAATACAGAGTGTTGACTCCGGAAAAGTCCAATTCCACCGACTGCCCAGCCTTTACTTCAGGATAAAGCAGTTGATACAGTGTGTCGCCTTCGCCTAATGCCGTACAATTGGGGCCGATCAATTCAGCCAAGTGAATTCTCATGCAAAAAGCTCCTCCCTATCCAGCTATGGCAAACAAGCCACCAGCGCTGGCATTATTCCGGTTTATGGCTCTAAATCCAATAAAAAATTCAGGATTTTTAAAAAAGCTGTTTATTATTAAAAATGGCGGGACGGGATTACAGAAGGTGGTGTCCCACCCGCAGGAAATTCTGGTTTGGTCCAGGCTTCTTATCAGGGGGCGCATGAAATTCATTGAGTGGCTGTTGCTGGCAATTATCGCGGGACTTTCCGTGTCGGCGGTTGCGAATCCGGCGTCCTCTTTCGCTTCGTCCACCGCACTCCGTTACGTTCCTCTGGGCGATTCCTACACACGCGGCAAAGGGGTGCCGCAGGAAGACACCTGGCCCATGTTGCTCACCCGGCACTTGCAGGCGGAAGGCATCGATATTGAGCTGAGTGTCAACCCGGCACAAAATGGCGCGACCCTCAAAAAAGTTCTGGATGAACAGGTCCCCATACTTTTAAAAAAGCGGGCCACCTTGGTGACCGTGCTCATCGGCGTCAACGATTGGGTGCGGGGTACAGGAAGCCGACGGTTTACCCAACGGCTGAAACGCTTGCTGTCCACTCTGCTCGATTTTCTGCCCGCCCGCGAACGGTTGCTTTTGATCACGCTCCCGGATTTTTCCTGCTCTCCGCTGGGAAAAACTTTTGGCTATGGGAAAAGCGCCCCCAATGGTTTGACTCGTTTTAACAATATTATCAAGCGGCAGGCGCAGGAGAATGGCTTGTGGGTGGTGGATCTGTTTCCGCTGTCGAGAGAGATATGCCAGGACCCGGGAATGTTCACCCAGGATGAGTTGCACCCATCGAGAAAACAATACGTCGAATGGGAAAAACTGATTTATCCAATAATGCGGAAAATGTTGAGTGCCGAAAAAGTGAGCGAAGAGCCTTAATTCGCGAGGCAGGTGACTCTTTCGGGAATGCGAAAAATAAAAGTGGCCCCAGATTGCTTGGTGCTTTGTGCCGTGATGGTCCCCCCGTGCCGTTCCACGATCTTTTTGCAGATGGCCAAGCCCATTCCAGAGCCATCTTTTTCGCTCCGCCCACTCAGACGCTCGAAAGGCCTGAAGATCCGGTCCGCCTGCTTTTGATCAAACCCAATGCCCTCATCCATGACCCAAAATTCCCAAAAACCGTCTTCACGATGACGGCTGGTGATGGAAATTCTAGGAGGCGTATTCTTTTTATTAAATTGAATGGCATTGAGAATCAGGTTTTTGAATAATTGTCTCATTTGCGTTTCATCCGCCGGCAACGTGGGGAGGTCCCCCAGAAGGATATGGGCACCGGATCTTTTGATTCGGCTTTCCAGGTCCGTCATCACCTGGTTCACCACTTTATCCAGAGACGCGGGCTTGATGTCTCCGCCTTTGGTGGTGACTTTAGACAATTGCACCAGAGAATTGATTAATTTTTGCATTCTTATCGAAGCTTTTTCCATCACCTTGAGATAGTCTTCAGCCCGGCGGTCCAGTTTCGGTCCATAATTGGTGCGCAACCGTTCCCCGAAAGTGACGAGCTTCCGCAAGGGTTCCCGTAAATCATGCGAAGCCACAAAAGTGAAGTCTTTCAACTCTTGGATATTATTTTTAAGCTCAACCGTCATGTGTTCCAGCGCCGAAGTACGGTCTCTAACTTTTTTTTCCAGATTTTTATTTTGATCGTTCAAGCACTGATACAGCTCGCCATTTTCCATCGCGTTGGCGGTGTTGTGTAAAATAATGGACACCAGCGCCGACCAGTCTGAAGGGATGTAGCGGAGAGGTTTGGCCAATCGTCCTATCATCATGCCTTTGATTTTGAACCGGGTCGCGAGTGGATGGAGTACAATTTTTTCCCGGATCACCTCTCCGTCAACCAAAATTGCCCGGTTTTGTTTCAGGGCCCAGGCGAAATTTCCTTTTTCAATCTGATGGTCCAGTTCCAATTGCAGGAGGCCCTGGTCTTCCAGCGGGTTTGCCTGGGCCAGGTTGAACGTGTGATCGGATTCGTTGACCAGAAAAAAGGCGGTCGATTTGAAATGAATTATCCGGTCGAGATAACACCGGGTCATATCGAGCAGGTGATCGAAATCGATGGTTTTGGGTACGCCCTGATGAATGTCGCCCATGGACGCGGCCAGATCCAGCACCGAGTAATACCAGCGGTTTTCTTTTTCAAGAAACTCCACCCGTGTTCTCAGTTTGTTGATATCGTTTTCACTCCAAATGCTTGACTTGTCCATAGAATTATCTTCCCGCTAAAACGATTTCAATGTTTTCGCTGTATTGAGTCTCAATTTGATTCCAAATGCTTTCCAGTACACTTGAGTTGAGGCCCACGTGGTCCCAGGATTTTACGTCCAGGGGAGGAACGAAGAGATCTCCGCTGGACCCCAACTCCATGGCCTTGGAAAAAATGTCGGCAAGATTGACGATGGCTGATTCCACAGGATAGCGCCGGGCTTTCGACGGTTGGTGGTGGCAGGCGATGATCTCCTCATAACTGAGTGGGAGTTTCCAGGCCTTGGCCAGGGAAGCTCCCACCTCAGCATGATTGAAACCTAAAACCTTTTGCTCCATGTCGACCATCAGTCCGCCTTCTTCCTGATGACGGTCGATAATTTCCCGAGCCTGGTCCGGTAAATTTTCCATGATGATCAACCGGCCAACATCGTGCAGAATCCCGCAAAGGTAAAATCGTTCGGGGTTGGTTTCCTGCCCATGGATGGCCAAAATGCGTGCGGTGACAGCGCAACCCAAACTGTGCCGCCAAAACATGTTCATGTTGACCAAATCCTCAGGCACTCCCTGGAAGGTGGTCAAGATGGTGGTGGCCAGTGCTAAATCGTGCAGTTGCTGGGTGCCAATAATGGAAATGGCGTGCGTGACCGTTTCCACATTGGATGGAAAACTGTAAAATGAGCTGTTCACAACTCTCAGAATTCTCGCGGCCAGGGCGGTGTCCATGCCGATGACCTTGGCAATGTCCGAGAAACTGCTTGTGGGATCGTTCAACATCTCACTCAGCATTATAAAAATTTCGGGCAGAGAAGAGGTTTTGGTGGAGCCGGTGATTAAATCCTTGGGGCTAATGGCCATGGACTGCCTCTTTGTCATTATCATTGAAGGCTTTCTTAAAAAATATTATGCCGGGAAAATTTCCCACAAAGTAACTTTTTTGCGTTTATTCAATAGAACTGGTTTTTTGTTTAACTTTTTTCATGGTGCACAACCGCTTCAGCTCCATAACTATAGGATGGCTCGCATTGGAATGCCGGAACAGTGCCGCGCTTGCCGCCTCGGCCTCCTGCAAGAGTTGGGGATCGATCGGCGGTTCCTCTTCCTGACACGAAACCCCTTCCTTATGCTCCTGAACAAATGTTTCTGTGATTCCCCAAGCTTTGAAGTTCTTGATTTCCTTGTCTTTTAGACTTTTACCGGATTTTAACAGAAGGACTCCAGAAAAGTTGGTGACATCCCTGGATAAAACCATACCGGGCTTCAGTTGATTCAATTTGAGACTTAACATAGCAAATACTCGCGAACGGGGGCGCAATGAGCCGCATTCAGGTCCAGTATGCATGAAGCAACCATTTGAAACTTATGAAGTAATGTTAAAAATAGCTGTCAGATGGGTGTTTGCGACAAATTCCAGCCCCTCTGTATTAAATTGTACGGATAAAAATAGTATCAGGCAAAACCCCTTTTAAATCAATGGTATTAGTGAAAAATATGGAACGGGTTGGGAGCCGGGCCGATAAACTGTTTCAAATAAAGGGATTTCCAGTTAAATTTCTTATCATTTTTAGACTTAAATTATTGATTAAAAAGCAGTAGTTTTATTATTTTTATCCAAAAGGTTATACGGTGATGGTTTCATAGCGGATGGAGGGGCTATAAAATAGCCCGTGGAATAGGGCGGGACAATGGTTACAATGAAGCGGAGTTTATGAGTTTAATCCAAGTTTCATACAGGAGTGATTTCAACTATGACCATAAGTGAATTCTTAAAATTATTGCGATCCGTGTGGTTTCCGGTGGGCGCTTTCACAGTGCTTTTTCATCTGGCCTTTGGGGCGACGGGCTGGGCGTCCGCCAACCTGTTAAATGTAATGAACGTCTCCGCGACTTTTGGGACAGCGTCCTCCCAGCATTTAATGTCTGTCGGGCCCGGCGAGGGTCCGCATTTCCATCCCGTGGAGTTGGACCGGATGTCCCGTATTCCGGAGGTGGCCAAAGATGCGAGTGAAGTTCCGCAGATACCGGTTCGCAAAACTCCATCCCGGATTCAGTATCACCTGAAAGTGCAGGAAGTGATCGCCACCTTGGCCGACGGCACCGAATATCTGTATTGGACTTATGACCGTACCGTACCCGGTCCCATGCTGAGGGCGCGCGTGGGGGACACGATTGAGTTGACCTTGGAAAATCATCGGACCAGCACGCATGATCATTCCATTGATTTGCATGCCGTCACTGGGCCGGGCGGGGGCGGGGCATTGACTGCTGTGAAACCGGGTGAAAAGAAAACCATGGTTTTTAAGGCGTTGCACGCGGGTGTGTTCATTTATCATTGCGCCACTCCCAATGTGCCCACGCATATTACCAACGGACTTTACGGATTGATCGTGATCGATCCGGAAGAAGGGTGGCCGGCGGTGGACCGTGAGTTTTACGTGGTGCAGGGTGAGGTGTACACCCAGGGCGGTGTCGGGCAAAAAGGATTTCAACCCTTTGCCCCGGATAAAATGATGGCGGAAAACCCGGTGTACATTGTTTTAAATGGGCGGGTGAAAGCGCTGACCGGTGAACGCGCTCTGCAAGCCAGGCAAGGCGAGACCATCCGGATTTTCTTTGGCAACGCCGGGGTGTCGCGCATAGCCAGCTTCCATATCATTGGAGAAATTTTTGATAAAGTGTACCCCGAAGCCGCCCTCAATCGGGTGAACACTTCCGTGCAAACCACTTTAGTTCCCGCCGGCGGCGCCACGGTAGTGGAATTAAAACTTGAAAACTCAGGGGACTATATTTTGCTGGACCACGCCATCTCCAGAATAGATCGTGGCGCGTATGGTGTGCTGAGCGTATCGGGCGATCCGGTTCCGGAGTTGCTCTCCGGGAAGAAGGGCTCTGGAAAATAAGAGTGGTTTCTATTAAAGGGTCTGCAATATTTTCAGGTTTATGAGGTCAAACCCGGCGGGGTGGATTTCTTCTTTTTTTTATGTGCTTTCTTTGATTTTTTAACCGCCAGATTTGCGCCGATTTCATTGAGGATGGCCCGCGCGGTATCAATGTCCGTGAAAAACCGGGACTTCTTGGCCGAGACAGTCACTTGGGTTTGGAGGCCCACCTTCTCCAGGATGATGGTCACCTTGGTGCCTCCCGAAGAGACGAAAATTTCTTTAATTTTCTTGTCTTCCTTGATGCCTTTGATCTTTAATTTTCTTGCCTTCAGGACTTTCCGCACCGCCCGGTCGGTTTTACTCATGGAGGCCTTGAACACCTTGTCCAATTCGTGTCCGCCAGTGGTGTCACTGCGGTCACTGGAGGCCCCAAAGGTGGTCAGACACCCCGAAAGCGGGATGCAAAGGATTGCAACTAATAGGAAAGGCCATCGCTTCATAAACAGGTCCGGTAAAATTATCCTGGAAAGATTACCTTTTCAGGATAAGGCTATTGGCAGTCAAATGTTAACGATATTTTTAATTATGAAGGTATGGGTTGGGTTTTCAAGGGAAATCGCAGGGATAGAAGGTTAATAATTAAATGGGTGGATTGGAATAATGTGCCACGCTCTTGGGAAATGGCTGAGTCTCATTGATTTTCCAGCTAAAGCGGTTTAGGTTAAACGAATCCTCTCACATTTGGGTGAATTATGCTCCTGGCAATTGATATAGGAAATACCAACATTGTTTTTGGTTTGTTTGCCGAAAGCCGGATGCTGACCCATTGGCGCATCCGCACCGAACGCCACCGGACGACCGATGAATACTGGGTGTTGGTCAATGAGTTCATCAGCCTGAATAAAGCGACCGTGGGGAGTATCAAGGATATTGTGATCTCTTGCGTGGTGCCGCCGCTGGTGCCGGTGTTTGAGGAACTGGCGCAAAAGTATTTCAAATCCGAACCTTTGTTTGTCGGTCCGGGGATAAAAACCGGTATCTCGATTTTGTATAAGAACCCGGCAGAAGTGGGAGCCGATCGCATCGCCAACGCGGTGGCCGGGTTTGAAAAATATGGAGGGCCACTCATCATCGTGG
Source organism: Nitrospina sp. (assembly GCA_004357435.1). Classification (GTDB taxonomy): domain Bacteria; phylum Nitrospinota; class Nitrospinia; order Nitrospinales; family Nitrospinaceae; genus SMVS01. Next base: position 23,299 of record SMVS01000130.1, read on the forward strand.
ATTTTGGCACGGCCACCACCTTCGATGCGGTTTCCGAAAAAGGCGAATACATGGGCGGGGCGATTTTCCCTGGCGTCCAGATTTCACTGGAAGCGCTGTACCAAAGCACGGCCAAACTGCCGCCCGTGGATTTGGTAGTGCCGGAACGGGTGATTGGCAAAACCACGGTGGAAAGCATTCAAGCGGGAGCGGTGTTTGGCTTTGTCGGCATGATCGACAGCATTGTTTCCCGTATGCAGGAAGAGATCGGCAAACCCGCGCAAGTGATCGGCACCGGCGGTTTGTTGAATGTCCTCATTCAGGAAGTCCGGTCCATCCAGACCATCGATCCTTTTTTAACGTTAGAAGGTTTGAAAATTTTATACGATAGAAACCGGCCAGCGTGACGCTGGACCCAGATAGCGGACGCAGGTTATTGTCGCCAGACGTTGTTGAGCGCCAGCCGGAGTTTGATCCATTGCCGCCGAGCGTTGTCCGGCCGATCCACTTGCAAAGCCGAAGGGGACAACAAAAAAACCGACTTCTCCGACAAGGAGGAGGGGCCTGATTTACCCAGGGAGAGGAGGCACCCCAGGAAAATAAAAAGTCGGAAAAGCCGGTCTCAACTGAATTGCATAAAACAGTTATTTCGTTTTTGAAAATTGATTCACTTTCTGAATGAAAAGACGAATCAAACCGCCATTTTCATTCATGTCGGACACCTGGTAACCATTGGCCTCCGCCCCGCGTTGAAAGGCCTCGGTGAAATCTCTTTTTTTATCCAGAATGATTTCCAAAATTCCGTTGGCTTTGACACCTTCCAGAGCTTTTGATGCCTTGGTGTAGGCATGGAAGAATGACATGCCACGAATATCCAGCGTCTTGAACACGGTCATCTGATTTCCCCCAAAACGACGATAAATAGAATTGAATCCAAAAAAACCTGCGCTTGCTAGCTACGGCTAATATATAACTCGAAGATTAAAGCCACGTTAAAGGATGATTAATTTTTTTTAATTTAACTGGGTCAATATTAACTTATTGAAAAAATTGATTTTATTTTATTTTGAGTGGTCGTTGAAGTCAGCCGGTTGCCGCAGACAGCCGACTTTGCCGGTTCCTTTGGAAGCTCTTGACCGGGAACCGGGAAGGTTTTGAACCGGGTGACTCAGGTGGGCCCGGAGTGCGGGTTATCATTGATAATAACCGGGCGGACGGAGTAGAATGAGTTTTTCAAAATTGACCAGGATCTATTTTATAGGGAGAGCAGAATGGGAATATCGCGGGACGGGAACACAGAGTATGAATCCAACGAACCTACCTTTGAGGAAAAAACCGCTCGCCTGGAAGAAGAAATAAAACAGCAGTTGCAAGAGGATCCGTCCCTGCTGGTGCTGAACGGCAAATATTTTTCCACGGATGAGGCCACCATACTGGCCAACTCCTCCCAGCTCCAATCGGTACGATTACTGAATTTGCGCGACAACCAGATTGGCGCTCCCGCGCTCAAGGTTTTGTTCACCGCACCCAATCTGGAATACCTGGAGGAGTTGGACTTGTCGATCAACTTCATCACCCAGGATGGGATTCAGGAAATCGCGGAATCCCCTGAAGTGATGATGAAAAACCTCAAAGCCATTTCTCTGGAGGACAATCGTCTGGTGGATGAAGCGGCGGTGGTATTTTTCAACGCGCCGTATTTCAGCAAACTGGAATCGCTCAACCTGGGATGGAACGAAGTGGGCAACCAAATCGCAAAAGCGCTGGGCGCCAACCCTAAAATGAACTCTCTCAGAATCCTCAATTTGGAAAGAAATTATATCAACGAAGAAGGGGTGCGGGATCTTTGCGACGGTGGCGCCCTAAAGAACTTGGTGGAGCTGAACCTGGCATCCAATAAACTGGGCGATCCGGGAGCGATTGCCCTGGCTAACGCGCAAGCCCTGCCGGCATTGAAAACATTGTGGCTGACCAGCAACGAAATCGGCGACGATGGAGCCCAGGCCCTCGGTGAAGCCAAGTCTCTCGTCTCGTTGGAAAAACTGTATATCGGCCGCAACTATTTTGGCGAATCCGGCGGCAACGCTCTCTACAACACCAAAACTCTGAGCCAGCTTAAAACTCTGGTCCTCCAGGAAGAAGTGGGCAATAATCCCAATTATGCCAATTACTCGCGTCCCGAACTGCTCCGCCCCGGCTTCAATTGATCCCGCGCTGAACCACCAGTTTTCCGTCGTGCTCTTAATATATTGAATGAACCATCGGATGGGTCCGGACCTTCAAAACACTTTCAGGGTCTTGAGTTGGGTGAGTTTGGGGGATTCGCGCAGGGCTTGTTTGACGTCTTCCGATTTCACGCGGTTGCCGCCGAGGTGCAGGTAAGTCAGGTTGCGCAGGTTGTCGGATTGGGCGATGGCCAGCGCGCCTTCGTCACCCACCCGATTGTCAACCAGGCTGAGCGAGGTCACCTGGGTGAGTACGGTCGAGGTGGCCAGCGCCTTGGCGCCTTCGGGTCCAATGCCGTTGCACTCCAGGTTGAGGAAGTGCACCTTCGCGAACAGCGGGCTTTCGGCGATGATTTTGGCGCCTTCATCACCAAAATTGTTCGACCCCAAATGCAGGTAATCGATGTTGTTGAGAATGGAAGAACCCACAATGATCCGCAACGCTTCAGCGTTGAGCCGGTTATGCGTGATGATGATGCTGGTGACTTCCTTCAAATGCTCAAAGCGGGCGATCAATTTTGCCAGTTCCACCGGGTGGTCCTCGCCTTCCGCATTGTGGCCGGTTTTTGAAAAAACAAAACTGTCCTGAACCTTCAGCACTGTCTTGTCTTTGATGGCTTCAAAAACAGCTTTTTCCATGGGCGAGAACTGCTCCTTCTTGACCCCCCCATAGTTTTCACCATCGTTGATGAGGTCTTCCCAGTTTTTGAATTTTATGGGACGGATCGTCATTTCGACAGCCACTCCACGTTGGCGCAACCCGGTTGGTTGCCCATGTCGCAGGCTTGTTGATAGTATTTTTTAGCTTTGCTGGCGCGGCCTTCCTTGTATTTCAATGAGCCGAGATTGAAGCAGGATGCATCTTCGCCAGCATCGCACGCCTTTTGAAACATTTTAGCCGCTTTCTTCCATTGCGGGCTGTATTGCTTGCCGGTATTTTGCATTAGATTTCCGCCAAACGTGCAACCCGTCATATGGCCGCCATCACAAGCCTTTGTGAAAAAGACCAAAGCGGTTTTATTATCCCGGTCCAACGACAGGGCATTCTGGCCCACCTTAAAACAGGCGGTGGAATTCCCTTCGCCACACAAATCTTTAATGGAATTTTGCTCAGCCCAAACGGTGTTTCCCAATGCGGCCAGCCCTAAAAATACCCCAGTTAAAATAACCCCAAATTTAATAATATTTGTCATAGAGGCCTTTCCGGCAAAGTGGTCACGCCATAGCGGTAACCCGTTAAACTGGGATGAGTTTAGCATATTTGGCAGGCGGCCCTTGTATTAAAGTTCAGCGAAAGATGGATGAAGCCGGGCGGCGGTGGACTCCGTTTCATGAAGCCATATCCCCAGCCGGGTTTCGTTTGCATCCGGTCGGGAAATACTCTACTCTCCACGCAAAGAAAACAGTGCCGTTTGAAAATTGAAAGCTAACACGCCCGCACCCGTGCAATGAGTTTGCCGGGGCGAACCAGGCACCAGATGATCCATGAATATTGTTTTGCTGGGTTACCGGGGAACCGGAAAATCGGTGGTTTCAAAAATCTTATCCCATAAGCTGAAACGTCAATTGTTCAGCATGGACAACCTGATTGCATTGAAGGCCGGGAAGACCATCCCGGAAATCGTCGAGCAGTTGGGTTGGCCGCGGTTTCGGGAATTGGAATCGCAAATCGCCGAACAATTGGCGGTGGACACTCGGGATGCCATCATTGATTGCGGGGGGGGAGTGGTGTTGAATGATCGCAACATTGAACTGCTCCGGCGTCACGGCAAAGTGGTTTTGCTGACCGCCGATATGGAAACGCTATTGCAACGGCTGAGCCGGAACGTCAACCGTCCGCCACTCAAGGAAGGGCTGTCTTTTGAGGAGGAGCACAAAAAAGTTCTCGCCGAAAGAGAGGCCCGGTACCAGGCGGCGGCGGACATGATCTGCGACACTTCTCACAATCGTCCGATAGATACCGTTCAGGAAATCGTCGGTAATTTTAAAAATAAATCATGGATATGACGTGATCAGTCCTCTGTTTGAAAGCCTCCTTAGAAACAGCATGACCCTGCTCACCGATATCGACGAAAGTGAGTCGATGGTGGTCCATGAAGGGCAGATGTACGACAACGCTGAAACCAGTGATGAACCCCGGTTTCAGATGGACTTGAACGACAAGGATGTCATTCTGGAAGAACTGGAAGATCTCCTTCAGTATTCCCGTTTATCTTTAGTCAAGATTCTTCAGTTGGACGCGAATAGTTTTGAAGACGCGGGCGTGGAACGGTTGGCGCGCGCCGAGGCGCTCGTCAAGCTGGACCGGTTGTCGCTGGCAGAGAACAAGTTGACCCACCGGGCTGTTAAAGCGTTGGCCGAATCGCCGGTGCTTCACCGCCTGCGGCACCTGTACCTGCAACGCAATCAGATCGGCCCCGAGGGCATGCGTCTGCTGGCGGAATCGGAAACCCTGTCGGGGTTGCACACCCTGTACCTCAAGGCCAATCCCCTGGGGCCGGAAGGGGCGGCGTACCTGGCGGCTTCGCCGCACCTGAGAAATCTGAAGGAACTATTTTTGGACCGCACGCAATTGGGGGTCGAAGGATTGGCCGCGTTGTGCCGATCGGAGGTGATGTGTACCGTCGAGAAACTGATGTTGCCGCATAACGGGCTGGACGATCGCGCGATCGAACTCATCGCCGACAGCGATTGCCTGCCGAACCTGGTGACTTTGGACTTGTACAATAACCAATTGAGTTCAGACGCCGCCCAGAAAATCAAGCAGTCGCCCAAGCTGAAAA
>SMVS01000131.1 GCA_004357435.1 Nitrospina sp.
GCCACAGTTACGTTCAGGAAAAACTCAAAAAAGGCCAGCCGGTGCTTGCGGTCCCCTTTAATGAAGGCGTGTTGTTGTTGAGTTTCACCCAACAACCAGGAAAAATATTTGAAGTTTATGATCGGATTGCCCTGGGCGGTCTTGGCCACCCGGCGGATGTGGAGCGGCTTCGCATGACTCTGCTCGATATGGCGCACCTGGAAGGGTTCAACCGGTCGGATAAAGACGTCACTATCGCCCGCCTGCTTCAATTCGGCGTGGCCCCGGCGTTGAAACAGAATTTTGAGGAAATCCAGCGCGCGCCTTATCTGGCGAAGTTGTTGCTGGTCGAAATCGGTTTTGACGATCACCCCACGTTTTTCCGCCTCAATTACGACGGGCACTGGGAAACGTTTAAAAAGGGTGCCGTCATTTCGGGGCAGAGTGAGGAGTCCGATTGGATGGATAATAAAATCTCAAAAACAAATTTTGCCGCCATGCCGCTGGACGAGGCACTGCGCGAAGCGTGTGTGATTTGGGAGGCAGGAAAAAAACAAATCCCGGTAGACGAGGACGACCCGGAGGCGGAACAGCCCATCCCCTTGAGTAAAGCTTTTGACCAGTTTTCGCTGGAAGTCGGCGTCCTTTCAACCGCTGGCGGGCGCAAGTCATTGTATAGAAAATTGACGAAGCAGGAAACCGATACCCTTAAAGCGAGCTTCAAACACTCATGAAAAAGCGCATCTACGGCATCGAAACCGAGTATGGCCTGCTCATCAAGGAACCGGATTTCAAATACAGCCCCATGGATGTGGTGGTGCGTGTCAAGAACCACATTTTTGAGAAAAAACAGGGAGTGCTGGATCTGCATTACCGCGCCAACGACGAGCCGCCCGGCAATGGTGGGTTTCTGTGCAACGGGGGACGCATTTACCTGGACATGGGCCACCTCGAATACGCGTCACCGGAGTGCTGTAACTTGACGGACCTCGTCACCTACGACCGGGCCGGCGACTGCATCATTCAGGATGCTCTGGAAGAGCTGGGCTGGGGCGACTCGGTCGCGTTCATCAAGAACAATGTCGATCTGGAAAGCAACGCCACCTTTGGGTGCCATGAAAATTATCTGGTGAGCCGATCGTTCCAGTTCGACAACCGTGAAAATCTGCGTCTGCTGGCGGCGTTTTTATCGACCCGCCAAATTTATGCAGGCACCGGGCGCACCGGCGCTTGCGATCCTCAGCCTTTCCGGGATTGGGAAGACGTTCAAAAATCTAAAAAAGAATCGGCCCAGGTTGATTTTCAAATCTCTCAGCGCGCCGATCACATTCCCAACGAATTTTATCGCTGGGTCCAGTACAATCGGGCCATCGTGAATACGCGCGACGAACCCTTGTCCGATCCCAGCAAGTATCGGCGCATCCATCTGTTGGTGGGTGACTCCAATATGAGTGAGTTCGCCAATGCCCTCAAAATGGGCACGACGGTGTTGATGATGGATTTGATCGAAATGGGCGAGGCCAACTCGGATTGGATCCTGGAGGATTCGGTCAGTAGCATGCGTGCGATTTCCCGCGATCCGGAATTCAAATGGCCCGTCATTCTCAGGGATGGCAATTTCAGCACGGCCCTGGAGTTGCAGTGGGAAATCATGCAGACCGCCAAAAAACATCTGGCCGGGTCCAGCACCGATACCGATTGGGTCTTGTCCGCCTGGGAATCCGTGTTGACGGACATCCCCAAAGGCCCGGAGGCCCTGCTCGGCCGGGTGGATTGGGCCAGCAAATATTGGATGCTGACAGAATTTATGAAAGACGAAAACCTGAGCTGGCAGGACCCCTGGGTCAAAAGCCTGGACCTTGAGTTTCACAATCTCAACAAGGAGCAGGGTTTGTACTGGGGGTTGGAGGCTCACGGCGATACCCATCGAAAATCCACCGACGAAGCCATCGCGTTTGCCAAATCCAACGCGCCCAAAGGCACGCGTGCCGACGGCCGCGGCCAATTGGTCAAAACCCTGGTGGCAAGCCAAGTCGCTTACCTCATCGATTGGATCGGGTTTCGACTCAATAAGGAAGAGCCCTACCTCATGCTGGATCCGTTTCTTTCCTATCGGAAGGACATCCGGGAATATCTGGAACGCATGGACCTGGACCAGCCATTTAGAAATGAAACCTTTTCGGACTGAGGTTGTTATCGTCCGCAGGTGGGATTATATTAATTATACGATGACGGTTTTATATTGATGGGGAGTCCAGCGTGGGCGATTGTTTGTTCTGCCAGATCGATAAGGGAGAAATCCCAGCTGAAAAAGTTTACGATGGCGAAGAGGTCTATGCGATCAAGGATGTCAATCCGCAGGCCCCGACGCATCTATTGCTCATACCCAAGAAGCATCTTTCCTCCCTCATGGATATGGAGGTTACGGACGAGCGGCTTTTCGGTGCGATTTTGAATGTTGGCAAACATTTGGCTAAAAAAATGAATCTCGAATCGTCCGGATTCCGCATTGTTTTGAACACGGGGAGTGGCGCCGGCCAATCGGTGTTTCACGTCCACTTCCATTTGCTTGCTGGCCGGCCCATGAAGTGGCCGCCGGGTTAGACCCATGATCACCGTAGAGCAGTTGTATGAAAAGCTAAGGCCCATCCGGGTGGGAAGCCCGTTGTGCGAATTCACTCGCGAGCATTGCGCCCAACTCCTGCCCACCATCCAGCGCATCGAGGACCTCAAAAAAGAAAAGAACGCGATCATCCTGGCGCACAATTACGTGGCGCCGGAAATTCTTTACGGCGTCGCCGATCACACCGGCGATTCCTACGGCCTGGCCAAAATCGCCCGGCAGTCGCCCGCCGAGGTGATCGTTTTCCCGGCGGTGCGCTTCATGGCGGAAACCGCCAAAGTTTTAAGCCCACACAAAACCGTGCTCGACCCCAACCCCAACGGTGGTTGTTCGCTGGCCGATGGCATCAACGCCGGTGACGTGCGCCGCTTGCGGCAGGAATATCCCAGCCACACCTTCGTCTGCTACATCAACACCACCGCCGAAGTGAAAGCCCTGTGCGACGTTTGCGTCACCTCCTCCAACGTGTATAAAATCATCGAGGCGATTGACAACGACAATATCTATTTCCTGCCGGACAAACTGATGGGGCAAAACGTGATCGACCATCTGGCATCGAAAGGCGTGAAAAAAAATATCGCGGTGTATGACGGCACCTGCTACGTGCATGAGGAGTACACGCCCGAAGCCATCGACTTTGTACGGCTGGGGGATCCGCAGGTGAATGTGCTGGTGCATCCCGAATGTCATCCTCGCGTGGTGCAACGGGCCGATTACGTCGGTAGCACCTCCGGCATGCTCAACCACGTGCGCGAATCTTCCGGCGACACTTTTTTCCTGCTCACCGAATGCGGCCTGACCGGGATTTTACAATCCGAGTTTCCCGATAAACGGTTCATCGGCTCCTGCACCATGTGCAAATACATGAAGGCCAATTCCCTCGAAGCGGTGCTGGCCGTGCTGGAAAACCCGCAACCGCATCAGATCATCGAGCTCTCCTCGGAAGTCCAGAAAAACGCCCTGCGTTGCGTCGAACGCATGTTCGAATACGCCGAACCGGGCCAGGCCCGGCCAGCGTGACGCTGGACTCAACCGGCGAAGCGCCGGAGCTAAATGGGTCGCACTCCACTGGCGTTCAATAGTTGTTAGGCATGAGATTGAATTCGGCCACTTTTCCTCCGGGCGTTGTCCGGCCAGTGTGACGCTGGACCCAACGTTGCCACCGGATGCAATCCGGAACCACAGATGAACACCGATAAGTCCCCCCTTCTCCGAAGGGGGCTAGGGGGCTTTTTCCTTTAAAGTGTAGTTGCCCCATTCATGGGGCCGACGAACGCTGGGCTGGAATAGTTTCCCCTTTTTGAAGGGGGTAAGGGGGATTTTGTTTGGTAGTTGCTCGATTCATCGAGCGGTTTTAAAAATCGCCCCATCAATAGGGCAACTACTTAAGCCATGCTCCCGCTCAACAGGCTCAGGCTGATAGGTTTTATCCGTGTTGATCTGTGTTCATCGGTGGTTAATTGGTTTTCTCTGCGTACTCTGCGGTGACTACTTCGGTCCGATCATGTTTTTGGGTTGGACTTTTTCGTCGAACTCTTCGGCGGTGAGCAAACCCAGGTCCATGGCGGCGGCTTTCAACGTGATGCCTGCCTCATGCGCGCGCTTGGCGACCTTGGCGGCGTTGTCGTAACCGATATGTGGATTGAGCGCGGTCACCAGCATCAGTGAATTTCTCAAATGCTCCTCGATTCTTTCCTTATTGGGTTCGATGCCGGTCACGCAATAGTTGTTGAAGGACTCGCTGGCGTCGGCCAGCAGGCGAATGGATTGCAGGAGGTTGTAAATCATCAGCGGCTTGAACACGTTGAGCTCGAAGTTGCCGGAGGCGCCGCCGAAGTTGATGGCGGTGTCGTTGCCCAGCACCTGGGCGGCCACCATGGTCAGGGCTTCGGATTGCGTGGGGTTGACCTTGCCGGGCATGATGGAGCTTCCCGGTTCGTTGGCGGGCAGGGCGATTTCGCCGATGCCGCACCGTGGGCCGGACGCCAGCCAGCGCACGTCGTTGGCGATTTTCATGAGCGAGCAGGCGATGGTTTTCAGCACGCCGCTGGCTTCGACGATGGCATCGTGCGCCGCTAACGATTCAAACTTGTTGGGCGCGGTGATGAACGGGTGGCCGGTCAATTCCGCAATGCTTCCCGCCACCTTGATGGGGAAATCCTTGTGGGTGTTGATGCCGGTGCCCACCGCCGTGCCGCCCAGCGCGATCTGGTACAGCCGCGGCATGCAGGTGTCGATGCGTTGCAGGGAGTTGTCCAACTGCGTGGCGTAGCCGCTGAACTCCTGCCCCAGGGTCAACGGCGTGGCGTCCATCAGATGCGTCCGCCCGATTTTGATGATGTTTTTGAACTCTTCCGATTTCTTTTTGAGGGAATCACGCAGTTGTCCGAGCATCGGCACCAGCCGATCCTGAAATTTTTCGACCGCGGAAATGTGCATCGCTGTCGGGAAGGTGTCGTTGGAGGACTGGCCTTTGTTGACGTCGTCGTTGGGATGAATGGGTTGTTTACTGCCCATCTCGCCGCCGCTGATTTCGATGGCGCGGTTGGCGATCACCTCGTTGGTGTTCATGTTGGTCTGGGTGCCGCTTCCGGTTTGCCAGACGCGCAGGGGGAAATGGTCGTCCAGCTTGCCGGAGATCACTTCATCCGCGGCTTGCACGATGAGGTCTTTTTTTTCTGCCGGCAGGAGCCCGAGGTCCGCGTTGACCAGCGCCGCCGCCTTTTTCAGGATGCCCATGGCACGGATGAGTTCACGCGGCATGGTTTCATCTCCGATGTCGAAATGAATGAGCGATCGCGCGGTTTGCGCTCCATAGTAACAGTGGGCGGGAACCTTGATTTCCCCCATGCTGTCAGTTTCCTTCCGGTAATCCATAGCCTCGTCTCGCCCTCTCAGTGGTTCTAGAAAATCAGTGTCGTTAGGTAAGTATTAGTTAGGTGTTTCAATTTTTAAAATAGTCCTCGGCTTCCGGCATGGCTTCGGAGAGGTACATTTTAAACTTTTTCAACAGGCGCTGTTCGGCCTGTCGCACCGCCTCGCGCGTGATGTTGTAATTTTTCCCGATATCCTTCAGTGACGTGGGGTCGTCGGAAAGAATCCGCGTGGCAAACAATTCTTTTTCGATGGGCTTGAGGTTTTCCAGGAATTCGTCGATTTTTTCCCGGAACACCTGATGAAACTGTTCGGCCTCCACCACCTGATCCGGACTCCTGCCGTCGGTCAATTGCCTGAGCGGGACAGAGGCTGGCTGGTCCGGATGCGTGGGCGTGTCGATGGAAACATCGGCGGCTCCCAGGCTGGCCTGGACGTCGATGATTTCTTTTTCATCGACGCCGAAGTGTTCCGCCAGTTTTTTTGGCGTGGCTTCGAACCCCTGTTCCTCCAAACGTTCTTTTTCCTTGCGCAGATTATAAAGCAGTTTGCGGCGGGTGTTGGTGGTGCCGACCCGCACCAGCCGCCAGTTGTCGAGGATGTATTTTAAAATATAGGCCTTGATCCAGAAACTGGCGTAAGCCGGCAGGCGCACACCGCGGAACGGATCAAAATTTTGCACGGCTTTCATCAGGCCGACGTTGCCTTCCTGCACCAGGTCCATCATGCTCTGCCATTCGCGCTTGAAGCCCATCGCAATCTTGACGACCAGCAGAAGATTGCGGGTGATCAGTTGGTAAGCGGCTTTGACGTCGCCGGTATCTTTGTAGTGAATCGCCAGTTGGTGCTCTTCTTTTTCCGACAACTCAGGATATTGGCGGATTTCGTTGAGGTAGGAGGTGAGCGGGTCCAGCGGCGCCAGGGCATCGCTGGTGGCCACTACGGGCAGATTCCGGTCTTCCTTCAAGTCCGGCTCGTCATCGTCCAGCACCTCCGGCTCCAGGGCCGGATTGCCGTCCAGTTCGGCGGGCTCATTCGGGTCGACTTCGATTTCCTGATCGTTATCCTTCATAAGATGTTGGATGCAGTGGGCCGCTCCAAGATTCAGCTCGGAATAGGTTGAATGCGGGCGTTGAATGCGTCGCCCAATAAAAGTACAATGAAGGCATGATACGATTAGCTGTTATTGCATTGATTGCGACCGTGGTCCTGCTGTTTCTCTGGTGGTTCCTGAAACCGCCGGCCAACGGGGAGGGGGTTGCCGGGTCCACCGAAATGGTCCAGGACCCCAATTGCCAGGTTTACGTCCCCAAACCCGAAGCGGTGTATAAAATAATCGCCGATCAGGACCATTACTTTTGCAGTGATAAATGCGCCGATGAGTATTTGAACAAGCACCGATCCGCTTGAGCCTGTCCATGGAGAGCTTTGTTTTTCACCGGCTATGAAAATATTGTACCACAATCTTTGATTCCTCCAGAGCAGGAGGCACAGTGTTTAAACCATTTTCGATTGGGAAGAAGGATTCATGATGGTGTTAAAAAAGTTTATGAGTGTGATCGTGGTCATTCTGTTGCCCTGGATTGGGGTGGGTCCTGTAGCCGGGGAGGAGCAGGCTCCCTGCACGCCGGTGGCAGAGAAAAGCATTAAAATCGAAGGCTACATTTCCAAAAAGTTCAAGAAACAAAAGCGCGCCATCATCAATGAGTTTAAGGAAATAGGTCATATACGAACCGCCATCCGGCCGTTTCCCATGGGCAAAACCGCGAAGGTGGTGGCCGTGGGACGTTGCGTGCCCGCCTACATCGCGCGTCATGTTCTGACAAAAGCCCTCAAGTACACGGATGGCATCACCAGCCTGGTCAACCAGGCATTTCTGCACACCCATTGGATTGGCATCGGCACCACCACATTCGACGAACCCTCGCAACAAATTGTGAGTGCGGATCAGGTACAGCAGTTGTTGAATCCGCAGTTGAGCTCCGAAGAATTTCACGCGTTGTACCGAAAATTTTCGATCCAGGACGACACGGTTTCCTATTTTGGCCTGAGAACCAGGAACGTCAAAAAAGTGGATTGAGGCTAAGCGCAAGCTTTACATTTTAACGGCCCACCCGGCAGTTTTTAATTTCAATCAAACTTAATTCAGATTTTTAAATTTCTTATAATCTGGAGGACATTTTTCACCTTGGATACTTTTGATATCATCGCCTGGTTATTATTGA
>SMVS01000015.1 GCA_004357435.1 Nitrospina sp.
CCCGCACCATTTTTCTAATTTGGGCCACGCAGATGGTCTTGCCGAAGCGAAAGGTGGATTGAGCGCCGGGCTTGGTGGCCACTTCGCAATCGGCCGTCCACCAGCCCCGGAACCCTTCCGCAGTGGTGAGCGCTGTAAAAACTTTCGCCGGCGGCGCGTTGATGGTGATTTTACATTCATAAGATTTCATAAAAGACTCTTTCCCCTTTAGCGTGTGCGGGTTCCGGCCAACGCCGGATCTTCCCTGTTTTTACCCTGCCTGAGCGGACCTGTCAACCAGCCAGGTTGCACCTGGAGGCAAGATTCTTCGCTAAAGCTCAGAATGAAAAAATCCCCCCAGCCCCCTTCAAGAAGGGGGAGCCAGCAAGTCCTCCATGCCAATATTTCCCTCCCGGCATAGCCTGGCCATCAGCCTCCCTCGCTAGACGGTGGACCCAGGAGGCGGACCGTTGGGAATCATGCCCAAAAATTATTGAGCGGAGATTAAAGTCTGACCATCTGCCTCCAGCCGCAGGCTGGCCCCTTGGCAGGGGAGGCAGAGGGATGAACTCTGTGATCATGCCCAATCATTGTGGGTCCCATGCCCCAGTCAAGACCACTTTGCCTCCAGCCGCAGGCTGGGCGGAACTTATTGGCCAATGGGTCCGTTTGGGTTACAATGGAAAATCCGATTAATCAAATATTATCAGTAACATCCCTTAAAGGACAGTATGGAGACAGAGGCGGAGGCACAGGTGTGCCGGGCGCGCGATCTATTGAAAATGGGCGACTATGTCGGCGTGTACGATGTCGCCCAAAAAGCGCTGGAAAACGATTCCGCCGATCCGGCCCTGCTCTATTTGGCGGTGCTCGGTCTGGCCCGTAGCGGCGCTATCAGCCAGGCCATGCATTTTTACGGCCAGGTGAAATCACGTCTGCCGCTTTCCGAGGAAAATCTTTCCCTGGAAGCCCGTCTCTATAAGGATCAGTTTCTGGCCTGCCAGGATCCCCCCAAAAAAAACAAATTGGGTTTGCAGGCCCGTGACCTTTATTTGCGAGCCTATCAAATACAAAAAAATTATTACCCGGCGATCAATGCCGCCACCCTGTCTTTGTTGATCGACGACGCCGACGCCTGCCGGAGCCTGGCGGAGGAAGTGTTGCATATTTGCGACACCACGCCGTTGGCCGGGAACGCCAGCGATTATTTCGTCCATGTCACCCGGGCGGAAGCCTGTTTGCTGTTGGAACGCGATGCCGAAGCGGCAGAGGCTTTACAACAGGCGCGGGAAACCAGTGCGAACGATTTTGGCAACCTCAGCACTTCGTTTCGTCAGCTCTCATTGATTTGCCAGGCGAGGGGTCTTGCCACTGAGGTGGTCGAGATCCTGCGGCCGCCCACGGTGATCACCTTCACCGGCCAAACCCTGCATGGCTTGGGGAAATCCGCTGGCATCGATCCGGACGACGAGGAGATGATTCGCGCGCAGGTGCGTGATGTGCTGTCCCAGTACAACGTTAAAATCGCTTACGGATCTCTAGCCTGTGGCGCCGACCTGATTGTGGCCGAAGAAATTTTGAATGTCGGCGGCGAGTTGAATGTGGTTTTGCCTTTTTCCAGGGAAGATTTTAAGCGCACTTCCGTGACCCCCGGCGGACCTTCATGGGAAAAAAAGTTCGATACCGTTCTGGAGCGATCCGCTAGCGTGTCCTTGATCGTGGACGACGCCTACACCGGCTACGACTTATTATATGAAACGTGTTCCCTGCAAATCATGGGACTGGCTCATCTAAGAGCCCAGACTCTGGGTTCCAGAACCTACCAGCTGGCCCTGTGGAACGGTTTGCCCTCTGCCAGTGCCGCGGGCACAGCGTCGGCGATGCAACGCTGGAAGTCGTTGGGTGAAGAAAACCTGGTCATCACCATCCCACCGCCCCGGCGACCGGGCGCCACCCCGGTGACGGAACCGGTCCAGAGTAAAAATAAACTGAAACGGGAGATGAAATCCATGATCTTTGCCGATATCCAAGGGTACGGCGGGATGAACGAAAATCAATTGCCGATGTTCACCGCCCTGTGGCTCGCCAAGCTGGAGGACATTCATCGCGATTATTCAGATAAAATTTTGTACCTCAACACCTGGGGAGATGCCGTATTTTTTATTGTGGATTCGGTGGTCACCGCGGCCGATATCAGCCTGGCGCTGGCCCGCATGTTTCCCGAAAAGGAATTGACCGCGCAGGGCCTGCCGGATCGACTCGGTCTGCGGGTGGCGGCGCATGTCGGGCCCATCTTTGGCATGCACAATCCGCTCACCGGCCACAGGGAATTCTTCGGCACCCACGTCACCCAGGCGGCGCGGCTGGAGCCGTGTACGCCGGTCGGCTCGGTCTATGTCACCGAACCTTTTGCGGCCATGATTTCCATAGAAGGCCAGGGCAAATATCGATGCGAATATGTCGGCAACCACCCCCTGCCAAAAAATTACGGAAAAATAAGAATGTACCACTTGGATAAAGACTGAAATGATGGCCTCATGGTTTCGCTATTCATTACTATTGATTCTGGTGCTGTGCCAGGCGGCCCCGGTCGGGGCGCAAAACAAAGCCAATGTGACCTTTCTCGGAGTCGCCCTGGATGCGGAAACCAAAAAGGCCGATCAAAAACTACTCGATTACCTGCGCGGGAAATTTCCGGTTCAATTTGAAAAACGGGACATGGAATACGGCGTGGCCATCAACACCCTGGTAAACTGGGACAGTAAAAAGCAGGGGGCCGTGATGGCCCGGGTCACGCCCTATGTATTCGTCGCCGCGGAATTGCTGGGCGCCGATCTGGAAATCATGGCCACCTACATAAGCCGGAAAACCAACCGTCCCACCTACAATTCCTATTTTGTATTTCATAAATCTTTCGGTTTTAATGAGAACGGTTTTGCGGATTTTGTTCAGAAATTGAGCAACCCGGAAGAACAAGCCGAAAAATTTATCCAACATTTACAAAAACGAAAAATACCGGCCCGGTTCATTTATCACAGCAAGTTCAGCACCTCCAGCTATTTCCTGCCGTCCCTTTACTTCAAGCAAAAAGGCGTGTTCTCTGTTTTCAATAATGACCAAAGGGACCGGAAGTTCATTACCATCCATAGCGTTAAACCGGATAAGGCCCGCGGCAGTTCCGATTTAGTGCGTTTGGTAAAAGATCAAAAAGCCGACTTCGCGGCGGTTTGGGACGGGACAAAAAATAAATTCGTGAACGACCCGGACCTGCACTTTATCCAACTGCCTTACACCATCCCCAACGATTTATTGGTGGTTTCCCGAACCATGGACTCCGGACTCCAACAAAAGATTCGGGACGCCATTCAATCCATGGAAGTGAGTGATATTAATGAGGGTGATTTTCTAAAATGGCAAGATTTCAACAGCAGTCCGAAGGCACGCAAAGCGCTGGCATCTCTTCGCTGGTTGGCCAAGGTTCCGCCGCGGCAGGTGGTGGTCAACATTCGCCGCTCCCATAAATCCGATTCTGTGATCGACCAAGCCCAGTTGGAAGCCGCCCGTCAAGCGGTACGGCTCTCCGGCACGGAGCTGGTGCTTTACGATGAGGATTTTCACAGCGCCTTTGATGTTTTGTGGACCCTGGAGCAAACCCATGATGACGCTATCCTGATCACCAGCACGATCATGGATGCGGATCTCACCCAGGAGTTTTATGTCAGTTTCAAAAAAGGCGATAAGGAAAGCCTGACGGCGCGTATCGGTGCCATTATCAATGATAAAATGCACCGGATCCGATACATTTGGCCGTTCGATAATGAAAGCCCGCGAGTCCTCCGCGATGTGAACTTTAAAATTCCGGTCGGCCAGAAAATGAAGGCTCAAAAAATTACCTGGAACGATTTCAATACCAATGAATACGTTATCGACACACCGTTTGAAGTCGAGGTGGTGAAATCGGATTTTCATTCCTTTCAATTGCAGGGTCAGGGGTTTCCAAAAAAGGAAGGGGGCAACCGGTTTGCCTTCGATCCCCTGAGCAATGCCGCCTACCGGGTGTACCTGGTGAGGTCGGACGAAGAAAGTTCCGTGTATAAAATTGCCACACAAATAATGATCGGGCTGTTCAGCCTGGCGGCCCTGTTCGCTTTCAGGGAAGTCATGATTCGTCCCAAAACCCCCAGCGAGTGAAAACGCAACAATGAATTTTCAAAAAATTTTTAACAACCGAATCGGCTTGCTGGCACTGCTGGGGTTCGGTTTCATCCTCAATTGGATGGAAACTCAAATAGAGGGGAATATCAAGCATGACTCACAATTTGAGCAGGGGTATGCCATCGGCCGGGCGTTTCAAAGTATGGAAGGCGGGCTGGATTTCAGCCACTTTGAATCTTTAGCGGACTGGGCGATTTATGGGTTTTCGTTTTCTTATTTTTTGTTGTTCCCCTTGCTCATCCTTGCGGTGGGAGCGGCGCTCACCCTGCGCAAGGACATACTGCCTTTCAGAATTTTCGTAATGGCTTTGGCGATCAACTACGCGATATGCATTCCCTTTTTTATTTTCTTTCCGGTCCCCGAACGTTGGGCTCTGCCCAGCGCCAACACCATTTTGCTTTCAGATATTTTATCGACCCAGCTCATCCAGGCGATCCGACCCTTCAGCGGCCTGGACAACTCTTTTCCCAGCGTTCATGTTTCCTTCACCGTCATCCTGATGTATTTATGCTATCGCTTCCGGGTCCGGTTTAAGCACACCGTTTTTTTCCTGGGACTGGCTGTCATCCTATCCACCTTCGCCCTGGGCATTCATTGGATTCCTGACATTCTCATGGGAATTGCCGTAGGGATATTGAGCGGCTCCTCCGCTGAACTTTTAAACGGTAAAGTGACGCAACAAAATTCCCAGCCGTCCCATAAATTGAAGGGTCTGATGCGTTTGGCCTTGCGGAAGACGACCTTCATCAGCTACCGCCGCGAAACCGGTTCGGAAATGGCCCGTATCGTGCAATCCGAATTGAGCAAACGGGGGTTTTCCTCTTTTCTCGATGTGGATGATCTCGGGGGTCAGCATTTCGGTACCGAACTGCTGAAAGAAATCGAAGCGGCTCCAAATTTTGTGGTGGTGCTGTCGCCCGGTTGCCTGGACCGGTGCCGGGATCAAAACGATTGGTTGCGCCGGGAAATCGCCCACGCCATCGATACCCAGAGAAATATCGTGCCGATTTTGATCGACGGCTTTGATTATCCACCGCGCAACTCCCTGCCCGTTGACGTGGATGATTTGATCAATCACAACGGCGTCACCTACTCCCACGAATATTTTTCCGCCACCTTTGACAAACTCGTGGGCTTCCTGAAAAAACGTTGACCAGCCTGCGGCTGGAGGCAGTAGGCTAAACTCTGTGATTCCTGCTCAGTCATTGTTGAGCACATAACCGAATGAAAAAAATATTCTTCATCCTTTTTACTGTGGTTTTAATTGTCGTTCTGATTGTATTCAGTCTCCGAACCAACCGTGTGGGAACCGGGCTCCTCTGGGGCGACAGTTCATACATCATCACCCATTACCACCTCGTGCGGGACGCTTCCGCGATCACGGTCCGGTTGTATAACGAAAATCCGACGCCGGCCCGGTTGATGGCCTGGGATGAAGACAATAATCTCGCTCTGCTAAAAATTCAAAATACCATCGGAGGAGTGGCGCCGCTCATTCCCCTGGGCGATTCTTCCTCAATAAAAGTGGGCGAGAGTGTGTTCACTTTAGGCTATCCATTGATCAACACCATCGGCGACCGGCCGCGGTTAGCGGAAGGCACCGTTGAATCCCATAGAGGCCCCGATAATCATCCCAATTTGTTTCAGATCAGCGTCGTTTTGCAAACCGGCAACAGCGGGGTGCCTCTGTTCAACCGCCAGGCGGAGTTGATTGGCCTGGCCATGACGGCCGCCGAAGTCCGGCGCCTGGGGCCAGCCGGCGATATTCCTCCCGGCGTCAACTTTGCTGTCAAATCCAAACATCTTAGAAAACTGTTGGCCAGCGTTCCCGGCGGGCTAATGGCAGAAGCCCCCCGCCAAGCCGTTAACGCACTCGATGAAGCGGCCTTGAAAATTTTCATCCGGAAAATTGAAAAAAATATTGTGCTGGTGGAAGCCAGCGTACCGCTGAACCCAGATGGCTGAACTCTTATGTCATGCCGAAAACGGTTGAGCGCAAGATAAAGTCTGACCTTTTTGCGTCCAGCGTCACGCTGGCGGGCCTTGCCCGGTCAATCTTCAATGAGGACGCAGTCGTAGTCGGTATCCGAAGTCCAGTTGATTTTTATGTAGGCGGGAAGCTTGGTGGTGGCATCGATGTGAGCCGTGCGGAGTTGCTGGCAAGTAACATCCTCCGCGTTGCGGAGGTCGGCTCCCTTTAAATTGGTGCCGGTCAGATTCGCGCCTTTGAGTTTGGCGCCCTGCAGACTGCTATTTGAAAAATCCGCGCCCGCCAAATTCGCATCCTTAAAAAGCGCACCCTGGCCGATATCGGCGCCGGTGAACCGGGCGCCACGGGCGACGACTTCCGAAAAATCAACTTTGGCCAGGTTGGCCCCAGTGAATTCCGACCGCTGGATGTCCGCGCCGAAAAAATTAGCGCCGCCCAGATTGGCTTTTTCAAAATTTGCCCCGACTATATCGGCCTGCACGAATTCCGTACCAATCAGCTGGGCTTCCTGAAAATTGGCTCCGCTCAAATCGGCGTAGGTGAGATTGACTCCGCACAAATCCACCCCCGGCAGTTCCACCTTTTCCAGCATGGGCAGTTTGCCATGCTCCTTGATCAACCGGATGATGGTTTCACCTTTTTGCAAAACATACAGCTCCTCTCCATTGGAATGGTATTTTTCCAAAAACTGGAGCAGTTCTTCCGGTGAAAGTTCGCTCATTGGCCGACTCATATTGACAGACTTGGGTTATTGAATAGCTCAGGAGTCCATTGCAGAAATTTAAAACAAAATATGATAAACCGTCCGCCCGACCTTTGTAACCTAAAGTGCGAATTCCCCGCAATAAAATTTGGCCAGCAACCCGCTCATTGGGCTAGAGGAAGCCATCCGTATTGCAACGTGGTCATCCGAGGCTTAATTTCATCTGTTTATGACCTCCCCACTGGCCATAGGGGCGTGGGGGGAGATGCGCCGGGTTGATTCCGCCTCATCGGGGGAGGTTTAGCAGGTGATCCTGCTGGCAAGCACAATACTAGTGGTAACAACCCATCAAACATTAGTTGTAATATTATAAAAAATAGTTTTAAACACATCTTATTGAAAATATGTATTTCATCTTATTAGTTTGGCTTTGACCTGGACCCTGCAACTAGTTATAATTATAGTTACCATTAGTGTTAATCATATTTTTTATGAACTTAAACCATTAATATTCAATATGATATCTGCCAGACCCCAGAAAATCCAGAATTTTCTGCTCGCCGAGATTCCGGACCACCCCCGTGACATCGTGTCCGTGACCGCTGAGACCTTCAACGTGACCCGCACCACGGTGCACCGCCATTTGAGCAAACTCATCCGGAGCCGAGAAATAATAAAATCAGGCACCACCAACGGCGCCACCTATTATTTAAAATCGGCGGTGAACAAAAATTTAAGTTTTGAGATCAAGCCGGATCTGGACGAGAATCAAATCTGGATGGATTGTCTGGCGGAACCCCTGTCGGTCTTGCCCGACAATGTGTTTGGAATTTGTGAGTACAGTTTCGGTGTCATATTCAATAACGTATTGGAGCATTCAGCCGGCAAAACGGTGCGGGTGCTGACGGCATGGAAAGGCGATTCGTTGCAAATCGACGTGGTGGACGATGGCCTCGGCATCTTTCGCAAACTCCAGGCCACGTTCAATCTGGCCAGCGAGCGCGAGGGCGTTTTACAATTGATCAAGGGCCGGCTGACCACCGACCCGCAACAGCACACCGGGGAAGGCATATTTTTCGCCTCGCGCCTGGTCGACCGGTTCTTCATCTGGTCCTACGATCTCAGCTATTATCAGGACAATATAGAGCACGACTGGTTCATTGAAACCCGCGACACCGGGCTCCCCGGCACGGGGGTTTCCCTGCTTATCAACAGGGATTGCACCCGCACCCTGGCGGAAGTGTTCGCCCGCTACACCACCGAAGACGCCGAAGGCATTCCGCGGTTCGACCGCACTCACATCATGGTCGAGTTGAGCCGGTTTGGTGAAGAACGTTATGTGTCACGCTCGCAGGCCAAACGATTGCTGTTGGGACTGGATAAATTCAAACATGTGATCATGGACTTTAAAAACGTGCGCACCGTGGGCCAAGGCTTTGTTGACGAGGTGTTCCGGGTGTTTCGCAACCGCCACCCGGAAATCAAATTCAAATTCATCAACGTGACCGATGATGTCCAGTTCATGATCGAACGCAGTCTGCCCGATCCCGTCAGCCACCTCGGCAAAAATTTTCTCTACCACCATTAACCAGCCTGCGGCTGGAGGCAACTGGTCAATACCCTATTTACCCTCAACCCTGGCTGAGGTTTTTAAACAGTTCACGACATTGGATGCCGAAGAGATTCCCCGGTTGAATAAGACCCACATTATAGTTGCTCTGGCCAAGCAAGGCGATGAGCGGTACGTGTCACGCTCGCAGGCCAAAAGAATATTGTCAGGACTGGAATAATTCAATGAGATTGTTATAAATTTCAAAAATGTTCCATCGGTGGGGCAGGGCTTTGTCGACGAAGTGTTCCGCGTGTTCCATAACAGATATCCTGATAAAATAATCACCTACAGGAACGCCAATGAAAACGTCACGTTCATGATCGAACGCAGTCTGCCCACAGCCGATAAATAATTGGGAACGTTGTATCCTGGCGAAATATAAAAACTCAACAGCCTTTTTTTATGAAACCAATTCTCTGGTTCATAATTTCAGTTGCAACACTGCTCACCGCCTGCAACGCCCTGACGTCATCCGCTGAAACTCCACCGTCCAAAATGGAAGACAGGGTGTTGATCCCGGCGGGCAGTTTCATGGCGGGTCCGCCGGATTCCACGGTGGCGAGGGGGGTGCCCGCATTTTATATCGATCGTTTCGAAGTCACCCAGGAACAATACCTACGGGTGATGGGCAACAACCTGTCCTTTTTCAAAGGGAAGGACCATCCGGTGGAAAATGTGACGTGGGACGACGCCAATTTATTTTGTAAACGTTCCGGCCAGCGCCTGCCGACGGAATGGGAGTGGGAAAAAGCCGCCAAAGCCGGCACCGCCACCCGCTATCACTGGGGCGATGCCATGGACCAGAGTTTCGCCTGGCACAAGGGAAATTCCAACAAGCAAACTCATCCAGTGGGCAGTAAAAAACCCAACGGCTTTGGACTGTACGATATGGCGGGGAACGTGTGGGAATGGACAGTAAGTGACCACGATGCCGGCGGCAAGGTGTTGCGCGGCGGGTCCTGGCGCAATTCCCAGACCAGTTTGCGTTCCGCCCTTCGCATCATGAGTTTGCCTCTATTCAAATACCATTATGTCGGATTCCGATGCGCTCAATCCGTTATGGCGGACCCCCGCCTCACAAAATAAACGCTCCGTTGCCACGCGATTAATCAACCGGGAATCACTTTATCGAGCACGAGGGTCACGTTGGTATCGCCCGCGCTGGCGTTGATGGTGCCTTCGATGTCGCCCGGTCCGGGGCGAGGATCGCCGTCACTGTCGATCCTCACTTTAAGGGTCAGCGATCCTTCGAACTGCACGCCGGGCATCATGACGTCGCCCTGCCCGATGTCAAATTGGAGCGGCCATTCCACATCCAGCAGACGTTGCACCGCCAGCGGCGGACCGCTCTGCACTCCCGCCGGGCGGACGATGATAAAGACCACGTTCGGCCCTGTCACTTTAATTTGCGGCAGGTCGGGACTGAGCGAGATGATGCCGGTAATATTTTTATGCGATCCCGCCACCTCCTGATTGAGGACGATGTCCGCGTCTTTGGTGCCCGCCGCCACATCCAATTGACCGAAGATGTCGCCCGGACCCGCTTTCGGGTCGCCATCCCGATCCAGCCGGGCGCTCAGGCTGACCATGCCATCAAACTCCACGCCGGGAATCATAACGTCCACCGGACCGATGGTGTACTCAAAGGGAAACTCAAAATAATTGTAACGCTTGACCGCCAGCGGCGGACCCGAGTCCTCCCCCACCGGCCGGGCATAAACAAACAGCACCGTCTGCTCCGGCAAAAAGTTGGGCGCCACTTGCGGGTCCAGAGTGATCCACCCGGCAATTTCTTTAACCTTTAAAGCCGGGTCGTACAGGCGCTCCATTTTTTTCAAAACCGCCGGCGGCACCTTGTGCTCTTTCAATTCGCGGTCGCAAGCGGAAAAAAAACCCATTAAAAAAAATACAAAAAAACAAAATTTAAAAAGTTGTTTCACAATAATTACCTGGTGGTATTAAAAAGAAACGTTCAACGTTTCCGGGATTTCGGAGCGATTGGATATTGGGCAAGCACTTCCTGACGGTAGTCCTGGCCTTGCAACTTCACTATCTGGCACATTTCGACCAACCGCGAAAAAATGCGCTCGCCGACCTTGTCCTGCAGGGTTTCTTCTCCCACCGCATTTTTGCGGTAGGCCGACGACTGTGTGTCGGCGAATTTAGAATCGTTCGTTTGCCGCTCAGGCTCGGTCGGAACATCCATGTAATTGGTGGTGACCAGGGTGATTTTATCGGCGGCGTTATAACGGCTGGAAATGATCTGGTCGAGCATGGTCAACTCCCATTCCGTATTGCGTCCTTTGGCGAGTTCATCGATCACCAGAACCTGAGCTTGAACATAAGGGTGGATGATGGCCTGCTCCGACAAGTCCTGCGAATAGCCGTAACGGATATCAGACAGCAGTTGGAAAAAATCGATGAATTTGCAATCGGCGCCCCATTCCAGAATCAACGCCTTGATGACAGAAATAGCCAGATGGGTTTTACCGAGACCGGGGCGTCCCATGAACATCAGGCCCTGGCCGGTTTTACCGAAATCCCTGACAAAGTCCCTGGCTCGTGATTTGGCTTGTTTTTGCGAATCACCCACCGGATTAAAAGTTTCAAATTGAGTGCCTGCAAATTTTCCCGGAATCCCAGCGGCATTGAGTTTCGCCAGGCGTTGGGTCAACACCGCGCAACTGCATTCCTTGAGGGTCGACACGCCGGAGGCATCCTCTTCAAATATCTGCCCGCGGCCACCACACACGTCGCAGGAAAAACAGGAACAATGTTCACCAAAAAGCAAACCTTTGACGTTAGTGAGCAGGTACTGGCACCCCCGGCATTTAGAACAGGATTGCGACTGCGGATTGGCTTGGATCATCGCCCGGCCTTTTCAATTTCCTGATCAATCAGGGTTGCCATGCGGGACAAGGAAGTTTTGAAATTTGTGGTGCGGCTTTGCTGGCGAACCTGGCCGTAGCCCGATTCAATCGCCCGGCACAATGCCTGCACCGGCACCCCGCGCGTTTCCCATTGGCCGATCAAATGATAATCGCTGGAGGACAACGACAACCCGGAGTCCTTCAACGATAAAAAAAACTGTTCCACCGTGGTGAGGTAGTTCAGGTTCTTTTTCTCGATGAGGCTCATAAAAGGTTCGGCGCGAATGGGTTGAGGAAGGGAATTAAAGTGGATATTACTCCGGTCGGCGGACCGTTTTCAAGCTTTAATGTCGAGCAGGGTGCCAGTCATTTCGTTGGCGGTGCGAATCACGTTGGCGTTGGCCTTAAAAGCGGCCTTGGCAAGCATCTGGCTCACCACTTCTTCCACGATGTCGACATTGGACAACTCCACTGAACCGGGGACGAGGATGCCCAGCCCGCCGGCACCGGGGGCTCCCACCAGAGCCGGACCGGATTGCGAAGAGGCCGCAAACAAATTGCCGCCCAACGAGGTCAAGCCACTCGGATTTTTGAATCCCGCCAATTGAATTTGTCCCAGCGTGATGGTTTGCCCGTTCACCAACGCCAAAACCTGGCCGGTGGCGCTGATGGTCAGTCCCTGATGATTGCCGGGCACGGTGATTTCAGGAAACAGCGGATTGTTGTTGGTGTCCGCCAAGCGGCCGGCGCTGTCGATTCGCAGGCTTCCCGCGCGGGTGAACCCGATGCCGCCATTCGGTTGAGTCACCTGAAAAAATCCATTGCCGTTGATGGCCAGATCCAGTGGCGCGGAGGTTGAAATCAGCGGGCCGGAAGCAGAGTTGCGGCTGGATCCAATGACGCGCGTGCCACCCGTTGCCACGTCTCCCAAGTGGATGGTGCTTTTTTTAAAACCGGGGGTTTGGAGATTGGCAATGTTGTGGGCGCTGGATTGGAGTTGCCGGCTGGAGGTCTGCAAACCGGATAGGGCACTGAAAAAGGCATTGATCATTCGCTATTACCTCTGAGCATTCCACCGAGTCTGTAGGTTTGCAAAGCTAAGACTGGATCACCTCGCCTGGATCGGGTTCCCCGATCCATCCTCCACTTGGCAAGGGGAGAATACAGGAGGGGTGGTTTGCCATTCTGAGCGCTAGCGCAGAATCCCGCCTCCCGGCGCAACGGGCAAGGCCCGGAGCATATGGGCCAGCGTGCCGCTGGATGCAAAAAGGTCACACTCCGCTGGCACTCAATAATTGCGGGGCATTTCCAACGGTCAGTCCCTTGCCCCCCCTACTAAGGGATGCCTGTCCCGCCAGGGACCGGATCATGGCCGTTTCGTCGCAATGGTCCTGCTTACGGCAAACCTGGCAATCCTTCCAGATTTTTTGCGGCAGTGCCGCTTTGTCGATGATTTCAAAACCCAGCTTGGCAAACAGGGGCAGGGCATAGGTCAGTACAAAAATTTTTTCAAATTCGATTTGCGTTGCCCATTCGATACAATGTTCCACCAGCGCGGTGCCAACACCTTTGCGGTAATGGCCAGGATGCACCGCCAACGAACGGACTTCCACCAGCCCGCTCCCGCAGGCACTCAAAGCGCAGGTGCCGATGGCCACGCCAGCGTCTTCATACACCAGGAAATTCTGGATATTGTTACGGATGTCGTCCAAGGTACGAAACAA
>SMVS01000132.1 GCA_004357435.1 Nitrospina sp.
GGCGGACCAGTCGGTCGATGTCCGCCTGCCGGGTGATGTCGCCGGCGAAGGTCATGGCGGATTCGCCCAATATCTTTTTGGCCTGATCCAGCCGATCCTGCCGCCTGCCGAACAGAGCCACTCGGGCGCCTTCTTGCTGAAACAGCCGAGCGCAGGCCAGACCAATGCCGGTTGCGCCGCCGGTGATGATGGCGGTTTTGTTCTTCAATCTCATGTTTCCTCCACATTTTAATGGATATCAATTTACCATTCACGGAATTTATATATAATGAGTATATTGCCTGAATTGTATAGGCTCTCCTAATCAAAAGGAACAAGGGACGGAGAGACAGCCTCAACCCTAAAACAAATGAAATATATTTACTACGGTTTCGGTGGGTTCATCGGGTTCGTTTGCGGCCTGATCATTAATTTGATTTTATATGCGGTGGAGAAATCCGGCCAGCCGATTTTGACCAACCTGGGCCGGGATTATGGCGTGCTGGGCCGGTACCTGATTGAAGTATTTAATGCTCTGCCTTTTTTTGGTATTGTAATGGGGATCGTGCTGGTGCACTTCATGTTTGCCAAACGATTTGGTGGAGAGCCGAACGGTGGGGATGGGTTCTCCTCCAGAGATTGATCACCGCTTCAGCCAGGTTATAAGCTGGCCAGCGCTGGCAATGATTTTTTCCTCGTTCCTTAATTATTTGACTGATATAAAAAATGAATAAGAAATTCAACGCTAATATTTTAAAAGCTCTGGAATCCTCGCACGAGGCTTTGCGGGTATGCAAGCAGGCTATGATTGACGCTAACGATGAGACCTGCCGGGCCATGTACTCGTCAATTATCAAAGATTGTGAAAAACATATAGAGATGCTCAACGGAGAGATCGACCTGCACAAGGTTCAGAAAAAATGGGATGGCGACTGAATGCGTATATTAGTCATCGAGGACGAAAAAAAAGTGGCGGGCTTCATCAAAAAAGGTATGGAAGAGGAGACCTATGCCGTCGATGTGGCCGTCGATGGGGAAGAAGGGTTGGCCATGGCAGAGGTCAACCAATACGATTTGATCATCCTGGACCTCATGCTCCCCAAAATTGATGGCTTGGAAGTGTTGACTCGATGCCGCGAGAAAAAAATCAATACGCCCATCCTTCTGCTCACCGCCAAGGATTCCGTGGAAGACAAGGTGACGGGTTTGAACAAGGGGGCCGACGATTACCTGACCAAACCTTTCGCGTTTTCGGAACTGCTGGCACGTAGCCGGTCTCTTTTGAGGCGGGGCCAGGGCGAGGCCAAAACGGTATTGAAACTTGCTGATTTGAGTCTCGATATGGTGAGCCACAAGGT
Source organism: Nitrospina sp. (assembly GCA_004357435.1). Taxonomy (GTDB): domain Bacteria; phylum Nitrospinota; class Nitrospinia; order Nitrospinales; family Nitrospinaceae; genus SMVS01. Next base: position 1,338 of record SMVS01000132.1, read on the forward strand.
CAATCGCAACGGCGAGGAGGTTGAACTCACCGGGAAAGAGTACAGTCTGCTGGAGTATTTCATGCGTAACCAGAGTAAGGTGTTGACCCGGACCATGATCGCGGAGCATGTTTGGGACTACAACTTTGACACCTTCACCAATGTGATCGATGTCTATATCAATCATCTCAGAAAAAAGATAGACAAAGACCATCCTAAAAAATTACTGCACACCTTGCGTGGGGTCGGTTATGTGTTGAAGGAATAGAATTATGATGCTGAATTCTATTCGCTCGCGATTGACCGCCTGGCATGTGGCCCTGCTGGGCGCGATCCTCATTCTGTTTAGCGTCCTTCTGTACTTCTTCCTTTCCAAACGGTTGCACGAGGGCATCGACAATTCATTGATGGTGTCGGCCAGCGTGGTGCGCAAAACCGCCCTGCTTGAATATTCCCGCAACCCTTTACCGGGACTTGAATTCTTTTTCGATCAGTTTCTTGGTTACAGCAACCTGAATAAGTTTTACCGGATTTACGATGGATCGGGAAATGTGGGTTCACGGTCCCAGGGGATGGACGCTTCCCAATTTCCCCTCACTCAGGCAGCATACATGCGGGCGCTCAAGGGACTGGAGACTTATGAAACCTTCATGGTCTCCGAGAACGACCCGCTTCGTGTCATCACCCTGCCGGTGATTCGGGAGGATACCTTGATCAATCTGGTGCAAGTGGGAACCTCGCTGGTCGGAGTCAATGAAACCTTAAAAAACCTGAGATTTTTTTTATTCGCAACTATTCCAGGTGTGTTGGTGTTGAGTACCCTGGTCGGTAGGTTCATGGCGCGCCGGGCCTTGCAACCCGTCGCAAAAATTACGCAGGCGGCGCGGCAAATAGCCAGCGGCGCCGACCTCAGCCGGCGAATCCCGGTTCCCGAAGTGCAAGATGAAATAGGCTACCTCGCCGCCACGTTTAACGAAATGATGGCCCGGCTGGAGAAATCCTTCACCCAGATGCGTCAATTCAGCAGTGACGCTTCTCACGAATTGCGCACGCCGCTGACGGTATTGAAGGGACAAAGTGAACTGATCTTGAGGAAACAGCGAGAACCTGGGGAGTATCAAGAAGTGCTTTCCAGCAATTTGGAGGAGATCAATTACATGTCACGGATCCTGGATGACCTGTTCATTCTTTCCAAATCAGATGAGGCTCAGGTTCCGCTGGAGTACAGCCAGGTGGATTTAAAACTTATTGTTGAAGAAGTTTGCAAACATCTGGAGATCCTGGCAGATGAAAAAAATATCAAAATCATTATGGCCTACTTGGAAATAGTGAGCCTCAAAGGAGATGCCCATCGGCTTCGGCAAATGGTATCGACCCTGCTTCATAACAGTATCAAGTACACTCAGGAGAACGGGGAAATCAAAGTGACACTTCAAGATATGGGAGAGTATGCATATTTTACCATTGCCGATAATGGGATCGGTATCCCGGAAAGCGACCTGCCCCTCATCTTCAATCGTTTTTACCGGGTGGATAAAGCGCGTTCCCGTGAGGAAGGCGGCAGTGGTTTGGGCCTTTGTATCTGCAAGCACATTGTCGATCTACATCATGGGAAAATAGAAGTGGAGAGCCGCCTGAAAGAAGGCACCAAATTTAAAATCCGCCTGCCTAAGACAGCCCTTCAGAATGAGTCCAACGGATGAGAATATCTTTGCATCGCACGAAAAATTTGCATCGACCTCCAATATTCCCTAAGGGAGACTGATGGGTTTGTCCCTTCTCCGCAGGGGAGGCGTGTTCCCCAGTGCCGTATCATGGGGCGGCTTTAAAAACCGCTGGGTGATGCGCGGACTTCCTGAGATGAGCAAACTTCTCGGTGGCGAACACAATTCTATGGACATCCAAAAGCCTGGCGGACTCCATCGGAGAACCTGTTCATGGATTATTTTATCCAGACCAGAGGACGATACACCCAGGCTTTGTCGCCTACCGCATCCACCACACGCACCCAGTCATTTTTAATTTTTAACACTTTCATGGAAAAGTATTTATCCACCGGGCCCCATTGGACCCTTTTGAATTTGGTGCCGGGGCCTTCCCGCAAGTTGGTTTTGTTTTGCTTGATCACCGCGCACCGGTAGGATTTGGTTGTGAGTCTTTTATGGACCCAATAAATGTCCCCGTCGATATCTTTGATGCGTAGCCACTCACCTTTTTTGCTGAGTTGGGTGAAAGGCATGTATTTGAAGACTTCCCATAACTTTTCATAATTGAGTCCGGGCCCCTTGCGAAGGTTGGCTCTTTTCTCTTTGATGCACAAAGCCTCAGCACCCGAAGTCGATAGCAGGGTTCCGAAAATAAACAAAATGAGAAGAATGGATACTTTGCAGAAAGAATTTTTACTCATGATTTTTAATTCAGGTTTGCTTTTAGGAATAAAGGATTGATAGAAATACGGGTAAGCAATAAAAATTATCTAGGGAAAATGGGTTGAAAGTGTTAACAAACAGCCAACCATTTTAATTTTGGGTTTCAGCAAGGTTGTTGTTGCCGGGCACGACTTTGCGGTTCATGGGGTGAAAACGAATTCCTAACTACCGGTAGAATACCATTAATGAGTATAAAAAACAAAAGCTTAAAAATATATTGGGTGGGAGGCGGGAGGGCCTCCGGCGTGCGGTTTTTGGTGAGCGCATCCGTTCAGCAAGCGGGTCATTTGCGATGATGGCGATCCTGACAGTTTTTCAGTTCGGTCTGATCGTGGCGGTGGTGGGCTACTTGGTGGTAAATATGCTCGACATTATCAAAGTGGAACCCGCCACGGGTCTCCTGCCTCAATCCCCTTCGGTCTCCGTTTGTGTTCCTGCCCGCAACGAAGCACGGGATATCGAAGCTTGCCTGACGTCTTTGTTACAACAGGATTACCCGGATTTTGAAGTGATTGTGGTCGACGACAACTCCACCGACGCCACTCCGGAAATCCTGCGGGCCCTGCAAGGAAAATTTCCCGATCTGGTCATACTGAAGGGGGAGCCTTTGGCGGAAGGCTGGTACGGCAAGCCGTTTGCCCTGCACCAGGCCGCACGCGCCGTTCGCGGAGAATTATTGTTATTCACGGACGCCGACCCCGTGTTCGAGCCGCACGCGTTGACCTCTGCGGTTCATCTCATGAACAATAAAAATTTGGATCTGTTGACGCTCATGCCCGGCGCACGGTTTGGATCCTTTTGGGAAAAAACCGTGCAACCGCTGTTCTTCGCGATGATCGTCGGGTTGACCCGTTTCAGCAAAGTCAACGACCCAAAGGATCCGGCGGCCATGGGCATCGGGGCGTTTCTCATGATCCGGCGCCAAATCTACGATCGGATAGGGGGGCACGAAGCGTTGCGCCAGGCGATCCTGGAAGACATAGGGATGGCCCGCCTGGCCAAACAGGCCGGCGCCAAAATCATGATCGCCGATGCCAAAAAACTGTTTTCCATTCGCATGTACCATTCTTTAAATGAAATTTGGACCGGCTGGCGGAAAAACGTTTTCCTCGCGTTTAAAAAATCCGTGGTGAAAACGTTGTATTATGTGGGTGTTATCCTGGGATTCACACTGACCCCCTGGGTGCTGGTCGGAGTCCATGCCGCCATCGGGTCCGGGTGGATTCTGCAACTCTTGTCGGTGGCCGGGCTCTTGCTGGTGTTGATTACTGAAATGACCCTCTGCGAAGAATTGCAGTTGGAAAAACGTTGCGCTTTTCTTTTTCCGCTGGGCGCCGTGATCCTGTCGGCTATTGTGATCAACTCCATGTGGCAGATTTTATTTCGTGGCCGGTCGGAGTGGCGCGGCCGAACTTACATTCAACCAAAAAATTGAATCATGGATCGATACGCCAAACTGTTCAGCAAAGCCGATATCGAATTTTGAGATTGCCATGGCCGACAATTCCTTCAAAGAGTTTGTCCTCGATCAGTTGGCCCGCCTGGGTCAGCTGAAATGCCGCGCCATGTTCGGCGGTCATGGAATTTACCACCGGGACGTTTTCTTCGCCATAGTTTACGAGGGCCGGCTGTATTTTAAA
>SMVS01000133.1 GCA_004357435.1 Nitrospina sp.
AGCGATCCGATGGCCTGGAAGGCGCGGTTGATGTCCTGCGTGTAAATGGAGGAGGACAACCCGAACTGGGAATCGTTGACGATCTTCACCGCCTGGTCCAGATTATTGCACGGAATGATGGCGACCACCGGCCCAAAAATTTCTTCCTGCGCGATGCGCATTTTCGGCGACACATCGCCGAACACCGTTGGCTGATAAAAATATCCGTTTTTGCATCCCGCGCCGTTATGGTAATCGCCGCCGGTCAACAGTTTGGCGCCTTCCTTCCGGCCGATCTCCACGTAACCGTGCACCTTTTCGCGTTGCGCTGAATTGATGAGCGGACCGACATCGGTTTTCGATTTCAAACCGTCGCCCAGCCGCAGGGCCTGGGTTCTCTCGATGAGCCGATCGGTGAATTTTTTGATAACCTTTTTATGGACGATCACCCGACTGCACGCCGTACAACGTTGGCCGGTGGTGCCGAAGGCGCCGAAGATCACTCCCTCCACCGCGAGATCCAGGTTGGCGTCGTCCATCACGATGATGGCGTTTTTGCCGCCCATCTCCAGCGAATACTGTTTCATATTTTTGGCGCAACTGGCGGCCACCAGCGAGCCGGTGTCGGTCGACCCGGTAAACGACACCAGGTTGACCTTGCGGTGTTCCATCAACGGCGTGCCGACTCCTGTGCCGGATCCGGTGACCAGGTTCAACACGCCCGGCGGCAGACCGGCCTGCTCAAAAATTTTAACGAAGTTGACCACCGAGAGTGGCGTGTCGGTTGCGGGTTTGATGACCACCGTGTTGCCGCACACCAGCGCCGGGATCAGTTTCCAGGAAGGGATGGCCAGGGGAAAGTTCCAGGGCGTGATGGCGGCGACCAGGCCCACCGGCATACGCACTGACATGCAAAACTTGTTTTGCAATTCGGAGGGCACGGTCTCGCCCAACAAGCGCCGGCCTTCGCCGGCGGTGTAATAGGTCAGGTCGATGGCTTCCTGCACGTCGCCGCGGGTCTCGCCGATGATTTTGCCCATCTCCCGCGTCATGTCCTGGGCCAGGGCCTCCTTGTTGGCAACCATGAGCTCGGCCACCTTGAAGAGTATTTCGCCGCGTTTCGGCGCCGGGGTTTCGCGCCAGGATTTTTGCGCCGCGGCGGCGGCGGCCACGGCTGAATTCACATCTTTCCGGTTGGACTTTTGAAACCGTCCCACCACTTCGGTGCAGTTCGCCGGATTGACGTTTTCAAAAGTTTTTCCGCTGGCGGATCGTTGCCATTTCCCATCGATGTAGTTTTTGAATTCTTTGGCCATGATGCACCCCCTGTTGCGCAGAGACCCTGCGCGGGTAATTTGTGAGGACTCGACCGAGTTGACGGCAGGAAGACGGATGGAACATTAGAAAAACGTCTTCTTTCAAATATAGCAAAGAATTTGGCAACTACATAATCAAAACCGCCCCGTGCCGGCTAAGCGCCGCCTCTGGCAGGCGACCTTGGCATATAGTAGAGTTTTTTGAAAAACAGGAATTATTAAATTGTCGTTCCAAACTCTGCGGCAAGCTCAGGATAAACTTCGTGAAGATTCCATGTTTTATGTTGCCTCATAAATGAGGCAACTGGAATAAGCCCCCTGGCCCCTTTCGGAGAAGGGGGAACACGTCGATCCTCCCATGAGAATGCTAAGGTCGATGCAAAGTTTTCGCGTTATGCAAAGGTCTCTTAAAGCAGGGGGAATCATTTGGAAGTCATGCCCGGAAATTTTTGAGCGCAGGTGAAGTGCGACCCAATTAGCCCCGGGCCTTGCCCGGGGGGTGGAGGACTTTGTGGAATTCGGGTTCGGGAATGGAGTCGACGATTTCGACGGAACCGATGGCGCGGGCCAGGATGAATTTGATTTTATTGTCACGCGCTTTTTTATCCAAGCGCATGGTATCGATATAGTCTTGTGATGGGAACTCGGGCAACTGGTGCGGTAAACCCAACCGCTTGACCAACGCTTGAATTCTTTCGGCGACCTCTGCGGAACATTTTCCCATTTGACTGGAGAGTTTCGCGGCATAAACCATGCCGATGGCGATGGCCTCGCCATGTTTGAATTTCGAATACGAGGTCAAGGCTTCGATCGCGTGGCCGATGGTGTGACCAAAATTCAGGATCATGCGATAGTCGCTTTCGGTCTCATCCCGTTCCACCACTCCAGCTTTGATCGCGCAGGAAGTCTCAATGATGTGGGTGAGGCACTCCGCATCCTGCCCAAGAATTTTTTCCGCATGAGTTTCGAGATAAGCGAACAGTTCCGGATCCGCGATCACCCCATATTTTATAACCTCAGCGAGACCCGCGCGGAATTCTGCCGGCGGCAGGGATTGCAGGCAATCGATATCGATGACCACGACCCGTGGCTGGTAAAAGGCGCCAATAAGATTTTTGCCGCGCGGGTGGTTGACCGCGGTTTTTCCACCGACGCTACTGTCCACCTGGGACAAAAGCGTGGTGGGTATCTGAATGTAGGGAACCCCGCGTTGGTAGGTGGCGGCCACAAAGCCGGTCAAGTCACCGATCACGCCTCCTCCCAAGGCGACCAGCAACGTCTGGCGGTCGCATCGTTCCTCAATCAAACGGTCGTACAGGTGTTCGGCTGATTTCAGGGTCTTGTGAATTTCACCTTCCGGAATTTCCACAACATGCGTTTGCAGTGCGTGGCTTGCCAGGCCTGCGGCGACCGCGGCTCCATAGAGTTTATTAACAGAAGGATTGGAAACAATAACCGCGCGGTGGGCCTGGATGGATTCGGGAATGAGCTGGCCCACACCGGCAAGAAGGTTCCGGCCGATCAGGATGTCATAACTCCGGTCGGCCAGATCAATACGCAAAGTCCTCATTAACAGATGGTCTCTAGTTCTCTCGGACAATGGTGGGTGTTACGAAAATAAGAAGCTCGACCACGTCATCCGTTTCCGAGGAATTTCTGAACAGGTACCCCAAAAAAGGAATCTTCGACAGATACGGCACCGAGCCTTGGCCTTCGGTCGTCTCTTTCTGGAACAACCCACCCAAAACGGTGGTGGCCCCGTCGTTCACCAACACTTCGGTTGAAGCCTCTTTGGTGGTGATGGTGGGTATCCCCCTAACCGTATTACTGAAATCGAAAGCATCTTGTTGGGCGGAAATTTTCAGGAAAATATCCTCTTTCGCGGTGATATGCGGAGTCACCGTCAACCGGATATCCGCATCGACGAACTCGGTCTTGACGCCTTCCGCGGAACTGGTAAAGTATGGAACTCGCTCACCGCTGTTGATCACCGCTTCCTTGTTGTCCAGGGTGGTCACCCGCGGACTGGCCAGGGTGCGGGATTTACCCTGCTCTTCCAAAGCCTGTAATTCCAGATCGAGGATATGATCAAAATTGCTGGTGGCTAACAGCACACCGATGGCGCCCGTCGGGCTACCGCTGACTCCCAAATCCACAATGGTGGCATTACTGAGATCCAACGGGTGGGTCACATTGGCGGGGTCAAGAGGGCCTTTAAATCTAACAGTTTCTACGCCCAGGGGATTCCCCCCCGTTCTGATTACGCCCGGGAAGGTATTGTTGTTGAAATTCCGTTTTTGCGTGTATCCAGACCACTTCACGCCCAATTCTTTGGCGTAGGAGCGTGCCACTTCGACAATTCTAGCCTCGATGGTCACCTGCGGGGTTCGCACATCCAGAGTTTTGATAATGCTGATCATCTCCCTGACTTTTGCAGGAATATCAGACAAGATGAGCGTGTTGGTCCGCAAATCGGCAGTGATGGTCGCCCGCTCCCCGCTCTTGATGCCTTCGAGATTCGCCACCATTTCATCAATGTCGGCGTAACTGATGCGAATCATTTCCGTAGACAGTGGCTCCAACTCCTGGGCGGCGGCCAAGGTCGCCTTGGGTGCAATGCGTATAATATCCTGTTGGCATTCACGCCCCAGATCATGATTTTCAAGGATCAAATTCAACGCGGTGTTCCAACCCACATCAATCATTCTGACATTGAGTGTGCCTGAAACATCAGGAGACAACACCACATTGAGCTCACTCACATCGGAAATGATGCGAAATATATTCTGGATATCGACTTCCTGAAAATCCAGGGAGATTTTGTCCTTATCTCCACTCAAAAGATCCCGGCAGGTGTCGCTGATTCTCTGGCTGGCATTTTCTTGAGACAGATTGGAAGAATTCGCCTCCGCAGTATGAGCGTTGGAAATGATCATTCCACCCGCTAACATGAGAACGGCGACCCTGGCAAGGCATATGGCTTTAAAAGATTTTGTATTCACAGCACTTTCCTTATAGACCGGAACTATTGATATCCCGGACAATCGTCGGCGTAACAAAAATGAGGAGTTCCTTGATGTCATCCCCTTCCTGAAAGTTCTTGAACAGGTAACCGAGAACGGGAATCTGCGACAGATACGGAACCGACTCCCTGTTTTCAGTTGTTGCTTTTTGAAAAAGTCCACCCAGCACCGTGGTGGCGCCATCGGCCACCAGAACCTCGGTTCTGACTTCCTTGGTGGTGATGGTAGGTACCCCAGTGGCGCTAAGGCCAATGGCGGCGTTTTGCGAAGCGAACACCTTCATATAAATATTTTCATCCGCGGTAATATGTGGAGTCACCGTCAATCGGATGTCGGCGTCAATGAACTTGGTGACCGCCCCCTCGTTGGCAGTGAAAGTATCATAGGGTATTCTCCGCCCGGCCTTGATCACCGCCTCTTTATTGTCCAGAGTGGTCACCTTCGGATTGGCGAGAGTGCGGGACTTGCCCTGTTCTTCCAGCGCCGTTATTTCCAAATCCAGGAGTTGGTCAAAGGAGGAAGTGCCCAATAAAATCCCAATGGTTGTGGTCGCACCGGTAATACCCAAATCAATTATTGCATCCTCCCCATCTACAAAAACCAATGGTTGGCCTTCCGTTGGATCCGTTTCCCTTATATTCTGGCCCTGTCCAACCCGAATAGTGGAGGGGAACATCCCCGGATTGAAAGCTTCCCTTTGCGAGAAACCACGCATCCGGATACCAAATCCCTTGGCGAAGCCGCGCGTGATCTCCAAAATTTTAGCTTCAATCTGCACTTGCGGAGTCCGCACATCCAGAATTCTGATGACGCTGATCATTTCGGTGATTTTAGGAGCAATGTCAGTCAGGATGAGCGTATTGGTTCGTTTATCGGCGGTGATGCTTCCGCGTTCACTGCTCTTGATGCTCTCGAGGTTTTTCACCATATCTTCAATGTCGGCGTAACTGATGCGGACCATTTTCGTGGTCAATGGATCGAGCTCTCTAGCCGCCGCCAAGGTGGCCTTGGGCGCAATGCGCACAATGTTCTGTTCGCATACCCGACCCAGCAAATTGTTTTCCAGGATCAATTCCAGGGCCGTGTTCCAGGCCACATCCGTGAGCTTGATGGTCGCCATCCCCTGAACATCTGGCGAGAACACCACGCTGAAGTTGCTCACTTCCGAGATGAATCTGAAAATATTTTTAAGGGTGGCATTCTGGAACTCCAGAGAGATTTTATCTTTTTCTCCACTCAAGAGATCGTGACAAGTGTCGCTATCCCCTTTACCACTGCCTTCCGTATATAAAGCCGAGGACATGCCCTCAGCTTTCATCTCAAAATTACTGGAGGCAGGTACCGCAACCGGGCGGACCGAGGCCGCCGCCAGCCTGATTTCAATCTGCCGGGGTCCGGATTTTATAATTTCATAAGAGGCGGCTTGCGCCAGTCCGATTTCCAGCCGCTGGACATTCGCATCCTCAAAATACAATGGATGAATATTGTTGACCACACCTTTATTGACTGCAATATCATCGCTCAACGAGCTTGGCCCCATTTCCGGGAAATCCAGAATCAACCGCAGAGGCTCCGTCAGTTTGAAGGCTGTGTAATCGATAGAGCTCGTTGTTCTGATCTTGATAGAAACCTCATCGCCATCTTGTTCGGCGGTCACTTCGGTGATCTGCCCGAGGAACATTTGTTCGAAAAATCCTTGAGCCACCTGAACCGGCGCCCTGTCACCCACCTGCGAAGCTTCCAATGCGGGCGAAGCATTCTTCCCGGAAGCCAGAGCCAGTGAGGGCGTGACGCCGACAAGAAAGAATGCGGCGGCTACGGCCACTGTTACAAAGTCTATGGTTTGAATAGTTTTTGTTTTCACAACAGGTTCCTTACTCACGGTTGTCCAATTTCAAGCAATTGGGTCCGGGATATAATATTGCCTTCAAAATCACGGACCCGCTCAACAATCACTATTTTTTCCTGATCGATTGATTCCACCGACCCGTAGTTCGGGCCCAGCAAAGAACCCACCCGGATGATGTGTCCATGGCCATCAGCCGTTTCCACCAGAGCCGCAATCTGCGATCTGTCCCAAATCACCCCAGCCATTTTCAAATTATCAAATTTAGCCTGTAAAGGAGTGCGGGCCTGCTCATCCGCCACTTGATTGGCCTTGGCAATTAAACCCTGGTAATTTGCCAATTCCTCTCGGTAATCTGCCTCGCTCAACGACCTCAATTCTTTTCTATCTTTAAACAAGGCCGCATAAAATTCCAGGTCGTTGTACAACGCCGGGTCAATGTTACGAACCCGTCTATACAGTTCCAAAGGAATGGACTCGAATTGCTCCAATTCCTCCCCGAATCGCCCGGCGTCCGCCACCGCCGCGGTGTCATCAATCAAGATGGGTTCCGGGAGAACCACCAAAGGCTCAAAGGGATCCCGCTTGTTGCTGAACAGGTAGCGCAATCCCGGAGAAAATACCGTTTTGATCATCGCAAAATCTTTTTCTCCGGAATCCATCACGTTCATCAGGTTATTCAGTCTGCGGGTTGCCTGCCGGTTCATGAGAGCAAGACCGTCCGCGTGGCCTTTTTGATCCACCGTGCTGAACCACTTGCCGGTTTTTGATTCATAAAACCGAACGGCCTTCTTTAAATCTTTATCACTCAAATTTTTGTACCGGAACAGTTCTTCCAGCAATTGCATGGACCGACGCTGGCTCCGCAATTCAGTTCTCATGCGGGCGATCAGACTCTCCGCATCGGGAGTGTGAAATTTCTCATTCAAAGGGTCCAGCACTCTCAGCATCGACGCTTTGTTCTCGAAATCGAAATTGACTGCGCTTCTTGCTTTCTCAAGACGGTCGACCAGCAATATCCGCTCTCTGGAAGGAGGCGTCCCGGGAATCTGCTCAATGAATTTTTCAAACTTCCCGATATATTTCCAGTAATTATGCTCCTGGCGAACGATCCTCTTGCCCGTGGATGTTCGGAAAAATCCGATGGCCTTACGAATGTGGCGGCGATGAAAATCTTTTTTGATGCGCTTTAACTTCGCCCTGAAAAACTCGTTCGCCTGGAACGTGCCCCGGTACACCGAATTGACCATATCAATATGATCGTTGCTAAAGCCCAGCGAGCGCAGTAAATCCGGGTCCGTGAACGTCGCGGTCGGCACCTTCATTTTCGAAAGGATGCGTCTTTCCGTTTGGAGTCCGCTCGTTCGGTACAATTCCAAAGCCAATGCTTTTTTGCTCTGCGCGGCCCGTTTGGCCGAAGTGGGCGCTTGCGCGCTCCACGCCGACCCCGGGAAGGCCAGGAGGGCGGCCACCAGCAAAGCAATCAAAGACAAACTTTTCATCGGAATGTATTTTTTTATCGGATTCATGGCGCTCTCATTCATATTTTTAATTAGCAGGGCTGACTTCTGACCCTTCAATATAGACAAAGGTATTTGCCTGGAAGGTCGTTTGAACTCTGGCAACATTTTCCAAAAGCATTGTTCCCTCATCACTCCTCACCACCTCTTGGACATCCTCCATATCCATCTGGAAATGGGAGACATTCAATAACCGCAACAGGTTTTGCAAGCTGTCAAAAAAGCCTACGGTACGGTAGTAGTCCCCGTAAACCGTCATGGACATCGGGATTTCCTTGTAGAAATCTTTTGACGCTGTCGGGCTCAATTGAAAGTTTAAAATTTCAACCCCCAGAAAATTGGCCACCTCACTCACCTGGCTCAGCAATTCAGGGATTTCCCTGGAGAGGAGCAGGTGCCGTTTCTTTTCATGCAGAGTGCCCTTGATCGCGGCCACCTCGGCGGTGATAAAAGGTTTTTGCGCCACGGCTTTCTGATATTTATTAAGTTTGGCTTCGGTTTGGAATTTTGTTTTTTCCAGGGCCGCGTATTCCTCCTGGACGGGACTGTGGCCGAGAAAATAATAAGCCACCGCCAAACTCAAAACCAATACGCCCCCTACCAGATTTATATAAAGCGGCTTTACGCCAGCCAAAAAGTCATAAGGTATTTTGTCAAATATTTTATCCATCCCTCACCTCACTCCTTCACTTCAGGAAGCACCACATGGCTATAGATTAAAAATTCCCTGATTGGCTCCAGACCAATCCACTCCTGATTAGTGGATAGCAACACCACATGATCAAAGTAAGGAATATTTTCCAGGAGTTCCACGAACTGAACCACTGATTGATCGTATTTTGCCGATCCTTTGATTTCAAAAAATACATCATCCGGAGCATCCTCTTTTGCTATTTCCTTAGCCTCATAATCGATGAACAAAAAGGGTATGCGCTTACCTTTAATGGCGTTCATATCCATTTGCCGAATGCCCCGCAACCAAACATCCTCAGGCAAACTGCGACCGATGTCTTCCAGAATTTCTGTGGTGCGGCCCCGTTGGGCTCGCAAATTATCAATCCCTGTGATGATTTTATTGAACGCGACTTTCTCTCTCTTCATTGTCTGAACGGCATCGTAGTCCGGCTTCAAGGCGCTGACCTGGGTTTGAATTTCCCGCACATCGTCATTGAGCAAACCGACAAAGGCCTTTTCCACAACCCAACTGAGGCCACAAAGCACCAGGACGAGTGTCATGGCCAATAAAATCGCGGCGATCTGCTTTTGAATCGCAATTTGCTGCAGTACTCTTCGATAGTCGTAAAGATTGATGGTAATCATTTGTAATCAAACCTTCTGGTTGCCAGCCCAACCGCCACGGTGGCCAACGGAGCCATCTGCGCCAGACTTTTTTGATCGAAAACCCTCTTGCTGACCTTGATCGCCTCCAGAGGATCAAAAATTTCTACGGGAACCCCGAGCCGATCAGCCAACAAACCGTCGACGCCCGTCGTCAAGGCTCCGCCCCCACACACATAAGCTTGATCCACCTGAGCGTTGGAGGTGGTGCTGAAAAATTCAAAGGATCGTTGCAGTTCTTCCAAAATCAGCTCGAACGCTTCGACCACAGCCTCAATCGCCTGATCCCTTTCAACATTGTCTGGGATCACTCCCATCTTTAAAGATTCGGCGGCCTCAAATTCCAATTCGAATTTGGACATGAGCCCTTGAGTGATATGATTGCCGGCCACCGGGATGTCTCGCGTGTAGGAGGTGACGCCGTCCATCAATATGTTCAGGTGCGTGAAAGCGCCGCCCAAGTCAATCAGCGCGACGGAACCCATGGTCTCCAGATTGCGGGAAATGCCCAACGCGTTGACCACGGCAAACACGTCCAAATCAATGACCACCGGCTTGAGTCCCGCGGCGGTCAAAATATTGGAGCGACTATCGATGATTTCATTTTGCACTGCCACCAAAACGATCTCCTGCTTGCCTTCATCCTCTGAATCAAAATCCGGGTCATCTACGTTCCTGACCTTTTGCGGCAAAACCTGAAAATCGAGTTGCACGTCATCAATATCAAAAGGTATGTACTGCTCCGCTTCCTGACGGATCGACTCCTCCAGCTCTTCCGGCGGCATGATGGGCACCTTGATTTTCTTAATGATGACATTCTCACCCGATACGGACGCCACGGCGTACTTGGTGTCAACTTTCTCCGCCTGCACCAGCCGGGTGAGAGCGTCTACCACCTGTTCCTCATCTTTGACCACCCCTTCCACCACAGCTTCCGGCTCTAAAGGCATGACCCCAAAACGAGACAGTTCAAATTTTCCCTGACTGC
>SMVS01000134.1 GCA_004357435.1 Nitrospina sp.
GCGCGCCCTGGGCGCTATCGCGCGACTGGGTAGCAAGGAACACCTGACCCTTTTGGTGATCCTCATCATCATGGGCACCGGTTGGGTGTCGCACAATCTGGGGCTGACGCTGGCCATGGGAGCCTTCATCGCCGGGCTGATTATTTCCGACTCCGAGTACAGCCACCAGATCATTCTCGACATTCTGCCGCTCAAGGATTATTTCGGAAGCATCTTTTTCATTTCACTGGGCATGTTGTTGCAAACGGATTTGTTCTTTGCCGAGGCCGGGCTTTATCTCGGCCTGGTGGCGGGCCTCATCGGACTCAAAATAATCCTCACCTGGGTGGCTTCCTGGGGGGCGCGAAATTCCTTTCGCATCTCGTTCATTGTCGGACTCCGGCTGGCCCAGGTGGGAGAATTTTCGCTCATTCTCGCCAGCCTGGCTTTGGAGCTGGGGTTGTTCGATAATCCATTGTACCAGTCATTTTTGATCGTCGCCATCCTGTCCCTTTTGGCCGCACCGGTACTCATTCAAGTCTCCTCGGGATTGTCCTTCCTATTATTTTCCGGGGGCGGCAAACCTGCCGATGAGGTCGAGCCGGCCAGTGAAAAATCCATTACCGATCATGTGATCATCGTCGGTTACAGCCTGGTGGGGCGCAACCTGTCGCATGTGCTAAAAGAAATCAATATTCCTTTTCAAGTGGTGGTGCTGGACGGCGAGATGGTCAAGCAGGCATTGACAGAAAAAGTGCCGGTGCTGTATGGCGATTCGACGCAGAGTGAAACCTTGCATCGGGCGGGTTTGCGCGATGCCAAACTGATCGTGGTGACCATCCCTGATTACAAGGCCTGCCAGCAGGTGGTGGGACTCGCCCGAAAACTGAATCCCGATATTTACATTTTAGTGCGGACTCAGTTCGCGTCCCAAATGGATGAACTCACTAAAGCCGGGGCCAACCAGGTGATCCCCGAAGAGTTTGAAACCTCCGTCGAAATTTTCTCCAGAGTGCTTCGTGAATTCAAAATTCCCAACAACATCATCGAACAACAGGTGGAACTGGTACGGTTGGGGTGCTACAGCATGTTCCGCGGCTTGTCCCTGAACACGGATGATTTGAAAAATTTTTCGACCTACCTCACCGCGTCGCTCAGCAAATCCTTTCAAGTGCTGGGAAACTCCTGGTCCCGGGGCAAACAACTTGAAGCTTTACAGTTAACCGAAAAAACTGGAGCGACTCTGATCGCGGTGGTCCGGAACAATCAGGTTCAGCCAAATCCGGAAAAGGATTTTCAGATCGAGACCGGGGATGTCCTGATTCTGTTCGGTCGTCATGCCCCGCTGGATCGCGCCGAAATGTACCTGGCCACCGGCCCCGGCCAGCGTGACGCTGGACTCGAATAGCTGACCGTTGAGAATGATGCCGCATATTTGTTGCGACATCCAGAGTGGGACCTCTTTCCTCCAGGCGTAGCCTGGCCCTCTAGCGAGGGAGGCAGATAAGTGAACTCTGCTAATCTGTTGAGGGCCTTCAAAGTTTTAGCAAGTGACCTGCGGAGGTACTTCGCTAGCGGAACCGGGTGGGGACGTAACTTTTTAAAGGGGGAAGCTGTTTGCCCCGGAAGTCATAGGCAAAGCTGTTGGTGAAGGAAGCGAGCAATTGCGCCATGTAATGCGCTTGAATAATATCTTCCAGAATAAAACAGTTGATGTAAGTTTTTTTGGAAGGCTTACTGTCCTTCTTGGATGAGTCACCCTCTTTAACCACCAATTGCGAAAAATACAGGTTTTTACGCTTTTTGTCCTGGGTGTGTTCCTTAATCTTTTCCCACTTTGGATTGGGCGTGGTTTGGATCATGATCCGTTCCACTTTTTTGGGATTCACATACCGCCGGTAAGCAGTGTTGGGCAGGGCGGTGATTTCCAGGGTGTTGTCCAAAACGTTCATGAGCACTTCCGGCCTTTTCGTGATGGAACTGGACCAAAGAATCAGCACTCCTCCCACCACCAGCGACAGCAGAACTCCGATGTACAAGGACAGCGCCGACAAAAAATAGGTGATCGCAATCAACGAACCGCATTTGACATATTTGACCAGATTGAGCTGGAATCGGGTCAGCGCGGTGGTTAAAATAACATCGGGATTGTTGTATTCGGTCTTTAAGGGCATAGAGAAAAGTGTATAAAAACAGTATCTTAAGTAATTTAATGGAAAACCGGGGGTTTGTCAAATACTCTGCGTGAGACCTTCGGTTATGAGCGGCTTTAAAAACTCTTTATCAAATCTGAATAAAACCATGCGGTCTTCCATCTGCAAAAAATTCTGGTTGTGTGCGGTGCTGTTAATTACCGGTTGCTCGGGAGAACGCCCGTCGCATCTGGGCGCCATCAACGGTCATCTCGCAGAATGCCCGCACACCCCCAACTGCGTTTCAAGTTTTTCCAAAGATCCCGAACATCAAATTTCTCCATTGCAGTTTGCGTCCACGCCAGAAAAATTGATCAAGGATCTTAAAACCATTTTACAAGAAATAGAAGAAGCGCACATCATCACCGCCGGAGAGTACTATATCTATGCCGAGTTCACCAGCAAAGTGTTCCGGTTCGTGGATGACGTGGAGTTTCTACTGGACCCGCAAACCCAAACCCTGCATTTTCGTTCCGCTTCCCGCATCGGCCACAGCGATTTGGGAGTCAACCGCGAAAGGATCGAAACCCTGAAAGCCGCCCTCGCCCAAAAGGGATGAAACCGTTACCGGCTTTTATTGGCTGGCGATTGTTCCTCGATTTGCTGTTGCCTCTTTTGCGCAATCAAATGCAACCTGCCAATGGCTTCCCGTTCCTGCATCCCGTATTGAGCTGGCGGCATCAATAAATTCCAGGCATCCCGCAGGCGGCCCTGGGCCACCCGCACATCGCTCAAATACAATTTGGAATCTTGATAATATTTTCCCATCTGACGGGCAGTTTGAAGCGCGGCTTCAGCTTTTTCCAGATATCCAGAAGCAGGTGAGCGGCCGTGTTCCATGAGATAAAAATTACCCATCAGCAGGTATGGCGTACTGCACCGCGCGCACAACGCGGCCGACCGATAGAGAACCGATACCGCTTGCTCGATTCCGGGCTGTTTGAAAACCTCACGGTTGACCAGAGTTTCGTAGCGGTAATATTGAACCAACATCCAGGAAGAAAACAGAATGAGCATCGTCATCCCCACAGCCAGTGCCGAACGATGCGATAACCCCGGTTGAATTTTCCGATGGCGACTGCGATCCAAAAAATCCACCAGGCACACCATCAGGACAAAGTAAAAAAGCAATCCGCCATTGGCCCAAAAAGTATCAATCAGATTGTGAGTCAAAAATCCCGCCACTGCCAATGCCAGATAAAAAGCGGTCTCCCGGTGCTCGCCGTGGCGTATCAGCATCACCATTTTATTACCCAGCAAACCGATACAAAATAGAAGCAGTGCCAATCCGATCAAACCCGCTTCCGCGGCTATTTGCAAATACAGGTTGTGCGCATGCATCGGCATCTGAAACTTATCGACCTGATACTCGGGATAAATTTTGGTAAATGTGAAGAGACCCGTTCCCAGGACCCAATGGTCTAAAAATATATTCCAGGCGGCCTGCCAATACTCCAAACGAATCAAGACCCGGTGGGATATTGCCGGAGGAAACCCCGCCGCAACACCGACCTGCCACGCATAAACGATCAAACCACTGCCGCCCATCACCACCGCGCCCGCCAAAATTTTTGCGGCACGCCAGCCTTTTCTTCCCAGCAAATAAAGTCCCACAGCCAACGTTTGACCCAAAACAACGGCCATGCCCCAAATGGAATATGTAAACCAAATATTGACGACGATTAAAAAACCAGTGATCCCCGCCACGGATTTTTCCAATCCCGTTTTTGAATTTCTGAAAAGGTAAATCGCCAGTGGAAAATAGATCACCAGGTAGCAGGCAAACAGGTTTGTGTTTTCAAAAATGGCGAGCGAAGGAAATGCGGGATCATAAATCTTGATTAAGGATGGCTGAAGTTGCTGGCAAATGCCAAACACAGTGACCCAACTGGCACAACCGGTCAGCATCCAGAGGATGGCGTGCAACTGTTTTTTTATCCTTTAGAAATAAAACCAATCCAAGCGCCAATGGCACGGCAAACAGGCTTTTAACGATCCATTCATAACTCAAATCAAGGCGCACGGTGTACCAGTAACCCAGCGCCAACCAACCCAGAAAAAAAACCAACGCCAGAATGAGGGGAGACAACACCACCGCCTCGCCGATTTTCGACTTCAATTTATGCAGATTGAAAACCAGCAACAACAGTGCCAACACGCCCAGCACGGATGCGGAATCGCTGTGGTTCAGAGACAGGTAAGGATTGTCACTTCCCAGGAAAACCAGGGACACGAGGAAAACCGGTAGAGTGAATCCCAAGGATTTCATGGGCCGGGTGTTCACAAGGGTTGATGATTTTTAAAAATATCGATCGAATACTTTGGATCGGGTTTTATGAAACTCCATACTTTTTTGAATTTCGGGTTGTCCCGCAAAAATGTTTCCTGAGGAATTTTTGTGTGGGGATAAATGAAACGTGCGTGATCAAGGATGTGAGCCTCCCGCCGGATGGCCGGCGTGCTCTGGTAAATGGAAGGCCGCAGGGAAAACCGGTTTTCTTTGGGAATGAGGTTCCGGGTTTGGGGCCACCAATGGGCCGGAACTTTTAAAATGGCTGGGTCGTTCCATAAATAAACCAGGACGCCTTCCGCCGGGTTGCCCGGCGAATTGGCCACCAGCAACGGCATCGCATAGCCTTTTTTCTCCTGGAACGCATGCGCTTCCTGCCTTAAAAACTCGGCGGCCGCGCGCACGCCATAACCCGAGTTCGCGCCTTCTATATACAAGAGGCGATCCAGTTTATTCAAGGGCGCGGTGTGCGGTTCCCGCATCAACTGCCAATCAAACATTGCGCTGGGCAACAACGTGAATATCAACAGAATCGCCAGCAGGGTGTTTCGCTTGCCGTCTGATACCTCCCAATGCCACCGGCTGGTGA
>SMVS01000135.1 GCA_004357435.1 Nitrospina sp.
AAGAAGTGGATTATATCATCGGCGGCCTGGAGGATAAGGAGTCTCTTCGCAAACTGGTCGATGGCATGGATGTGGTGCTCCATTTGGCCCACTTCCCCGGCCCGGTGCAAGCCACTGACGAGCTGGTGAAAGTGAATGTCAGCGGTTCCTACGATCTTTTGGAGGCGGCGAAAAAAGCTAAAGTCAAACAATTCGTTTTCATGAGCGCCTGCACGGTGCTCGGCCAGGTTCTGCCGACGGTCGACGAGGAACATCCTCTGGATGAGACCCATCCCGTGATGCCCAGCACTTTGTACGGTTCGATCAAATCCGCGATCGAGGCGTTTTGTTTTTATTATCAGAAAAGCCGGGCGTTTGACGTCACCCTGATCCGGCCGGTCACCATCTACGGGGTTCATCCGGACCTCGAAAAATCGGAATGGTTCAAGACGGTTGATTATCTGGCGACCAATTACAATGTGGACCTCAAGGGCAGTACCAAATACGTTTCTGTAGATGCGGTGGTGCAGGCTTTGGAAAAGGTGATCGGCAACAAGGAGTGCGCTGGAAAAATCTATCACTTGATCGATGGCCACATCCACAACCTGGAGTTGGGGCAAATCATAATCGATGCCATTGAGTCTTTCGGAGAAGTTGAGGGGGTGATGGGAGAGGCCGGTGTGCCCATGTCCAATCAGGCCGCGAAAGACCTGGGTGTGGAATTCAGGGGCCGGGATGGCGTCATCGAGTATCTCAAGTTTTTACATCGTTTGCAGGTCACTTACGGCGGGGAGCGCCAGATTGACAAGTGGTGAGGGGGTGGGCCGCCCCTCAGGGAATATGCCACGTCCGCTATTTTTACCACGCTGATAAACCAGATGCTGTCATCTAAAACCTTCATCGAAAAATTACACGGGCACGGATTTGACTTTTTCACCGGAGTGCCCTGCTCTCTCCTTTCCGGCCTGATATCTTCACTGGAAGAGTCCTCTGGGTACCTGCCTTCGGTGCGGGAAGACGCGGCGGTGGGTTTGTGCGCCGGGGCGTTCATGGCGGGCAAACAACCGGTTTTGCTCATGCAGAATTCCGGCCTGGGGTACAGCCTGAACGCTTTCACCTCCCTCAATTTGATCTACGGACTGCCGGTTCTGGTCATCATGAGCTGGCGCGGGTGCGGCGGCAATGACGCTCCCGAACACATCATCATGGGGGCGGTCAACGAAAAGCTTCTGGCCACGGCGGGGATGGACCACGACGTGCTCACCAGGGACAACGTCGATGCACTGTTGGTTCAGGCGGTGGACCAAATCAAAAACAAAAAACTGCCGTACACGTTATTGGTGAAAAAGGGACTGTTCGATGAAAGGCATTGAAGTGTTCCAGGAACTGGCGCCCCTGCTGGCAGATGAGGCGGTGGTGCTCGCTAATGGGTTCATCAGCCGGGAATGTTTTCAAGTGTTGGATCGGCCGGGAAATTTTTATATGATCGGGTCGATGGGCCTGGCGTCGTCGATCGGTCTCGGAGTGGCCCTGGCGCAACCGGAACGCAGGACTCTTATTTTTGACGGCGACGGCAACGTACTCATGGCCATGGGAACCTTGGCGATGATTGCCGCCTGCGCTCCCAAAAATTTAATTCACATCGTGATCGACAACGAGGTTTACGAATCCACCGGCAGTCAGCGCACGATTTCCAACGTCGTTCCTTTGGAGTCGGTGGCCCTCAGTTGTGGCTACCGACAAGCCCTCCGCGTTACGCAACGCGACGCATTGAAGTCCGCCTACGAATCTTTGTGTCAGGCCGAAGGCCCGGGCTTCCTGCTGGTGAAGGTAGAGCCTGGCTTCGATCCCGCAACCGGCAGGGTGACGCATACGCCCGAAGAAATTCGGAACCGATTCATGAATTCATTAAAAGTGTAGGAACAAAAGAGGCGGGAGGAGTCCATCATCGACGGCCTTCGTATTTATTTGGAAAGGTGAGGGAAGAAATTTTCTTTCCGCCAGTTCCTGCAACAAGCGGGGTCGCTCTGACTCAATCCGCCTGATTTTTTGAGGCAACCAGATTTTTGATGGCTTCCCGCAACCGCACTTCCCCTTCCGAGGGTAATTGCCGCACCACTTTATTAGTGGCCGGATCCACCACCCGGATCACCAGACGGTGCGTATCGGTGAAGGATCGGATTTTTTGACCGGACCCCGGTACTGGAATGGGCTGAAACTCGTTTTGAATTTTTGTCTTACTCCCCGCCCTTTGGGCCTGGGTCGACAAGGAAACCGTATCTCCAGGCGTTGGAGCCGGCGGCCCCGCTTTCACCTTGGGCGCCGCATCGCCTGCCGCTGGGGCTGGCCGATTCGGCACATTGGTGGGTCCAATGATTTGAGAGATATCGCCTGCCATGATTGCACCTCGGAAAACTTGTTACAGGTAAAAAAAACTTCATTTGCCACTATTTATCGTGTTTGAGATTCTTCAAACACTTTTCCTTCTCTCTTTAACGTCAAAATGAAGCTAAAACTTGAGTGCGTGAGAATAAAAAAAAGTTTTATTTTGGAAGATGCGGTTTTTCAAACCCTTTGGCCGAGCAAGGCCCAGAGCTAAGAGGACAGACTCCGCTTGCGCCTCGCCATGGTAAAGCATGAAATAGAGGTCAACCATCTGGCTCCCCTGCAAGGGGCCGGGCAAGGCCCAGAGCTAAGAGAACAGACTCCGCTTGCGCCTCGCCATGGTAAAGCATGAAATAGAGGTCAGCCATTTGCCTCCCCTGCTAAGGGGCCGGGCTTTGCCCGGCGGTTGAATTAATTGCTGTTGGAGGTTATGATTAAGCGTTTAAATCCTTCGACATTGATAGGCAGGGTGCTTTTTTGGCTCCATTGAGAGTCCAAGGCCGGGCTTCCATAATGAAATTCCGATATTGATGAAAGATTTTTCCAAAATTCTGAAATACGCCAAGCCTTACACCAAAAGCATCGTCTTTGCGTTTTTGTGTCTGGTTTTGACCTCGCTCATCACCTTGCTCCTGCCACTCATCGTGCGCAACATGATCAATGCGGTGGTGGTGCAAAAAAGTATGGAGGTGCTCAACAGCCTGGCCGTGGATCTCCTCATTGTGATTGCTTTGCAATTGGTGTTTGCGGTGACTCACAATTATGTCCTGGGGTTTATCGGCAACCGCATCACCGCGGATTTCCGTTTGGAATTATTCCAACACATCCAAAGGCTGTCACTCCGGTTTTTTCAGGAACGCCGGGTCGGCGAGATCATTTCCCGGATGAGCAACGACATCTCCGTGATCCAGAAAGCTCTGGTGACGTTTCCCGTGGCGCTCATTCGCCAGACCATCACCTTGGTGGGTGGACTGGCGATCATATGTTATTTGAATTGGAAATTGACCGGCCTGATTATTCTGGTGCTTCCGCCTTTGATGTTGTTCGCCCGGATGTTTGGCAAGCGTTTACGCAACCTCTCCAGCCGGGTCCAGGACAAGCTGGCCAGCGCTATCGTGGTTTTGGAGGAAGTGGTTTCATCCATCAAAATCGTCAAGTCCTACACCCGTGAGGATTATGAACAGAAACGTTTTCAGAGCAGTATCGAAACCGCCTTTGAAGCGGAAGTGCAAAAGGTAAAAATTTCGTCCGCCTTCGGTCCGTTTGTATTGTTTCTGACGTTTCTGGTTTCGGCTCTGTTGGTGTGGTATGGAGGGCATCAGGTGATGCAGGGTGCGACCACGCCAGGGGAATTGGCGGCATTTTTCCTTTATGCCATTATCATTGCCGGGCCGATCGGAACTTTTGTGCGGCTCTACACGCAGATCCAGGAATCCCTGGGAGCGGTGGGGCGTGTTTACGAACTGCTCGATTCCATTCCTGAAATAAAAAATCCGGAAGGCGCGGTGGTCCTGGACAATATCGAAGGCCGCATCCAGTTTGAAAAAGTTTCATTCGGTTACTCAAAAACCATACCTGTACTTCATGAAGTCACTTTTGAGATCAAGCCCGGCGAGCGGGTGGCTTTGGTGGGCCCGAGTGGCGGGGGAAAATCCACCGTGGTGCAACTGCTCCACCGGTTTTTTGATGTCGATTCGGGGAGCATCCGTATAGATGGTACGGATCTGCGCCGCATTGATCTAAAAAGTTTTCTGGAGCAGGTGGCTCTGGTGCCACAGGAGACTTTGTTGTTCGGTGGCACGGTCCGGGAAAATATATTGTATGGCAAGCTGGACGCCACCCAGGCGGAATTGGACCGCGCCGCGCAATCGGCTCATGCCTATGAGTTCATTCAGCGTTTGGAAAATGGATACGATACGGTGGTCGGCGAAAAAGGCGCGAAGCTTTCGGGTGGGGAACGCCAGAGAATTGCGATCGCCCGGGCACTGCTCAAGGATCCTAAAATTCTGATCCTGGACGAAGCGACGTCGTCCCTCGACAACCAATCGGAAGCGTTGATTCAGGAAGCATTGGAAGTTTTAATGCGGGGCCGTACCACCCTGTCGGTAGCGCACCGACTGAGTACGGTGCACAACGCGGATAAAATTATTGTGATCGATCAGGGCCGAATAGTTGAAACCGGAACGCACCGTGAATTGATGGCCAACAAAAATCTTTACCACCACCTCTACACTCTAAAAATGTTTGAATCCCATGGCGAGGCGTTAGCGCTAAAGGGGTCCCAACTCGGATAAGCGCTCAACAGTTGTTGGGCGGAAACAGAGTTTTACCATTTTGCTCCGGGCCTGGCCCGGCCCCTTAGCACTGGCGCTTCGTCGGCGGGCCTTGCCCGTCCCCTCGCGGGGGACGCAAATGGCTGAAACTTTAAATTGTGCCCAATAATAGTTGAACTCAAATCTAAGTTTGACCCTTTGAGCTCCGGGCCTTGCACGGTATTATTATGCCCACGTTAAAATTAATTTTTGGAGTTCACAACCACCAGCCGGTGGGTAACTTCGACCATGTGTTCGAGGACGTGTTCCAAAAAAGTTATCGTCCCTACTTTGAAGTTCTGCAGGATTTCCCCAGCCTAAAAACCGCCGCGCATTTTTCGGGCCCCCTGCTGGAATGGTTGCAACAACACCAGCCGGATTACCTGAAAATGCTCCGCGATTTGTGCGTGGCCGGCCGGCTCGAAATTCTGAGCGGTGGTTTTTACGAACCGATTCTTTCCAGTATTCCCGAGGACGATGCGTTGGGTCAGATCCGGATGATGAACGAATTCATTGAACATGAGTTCGGCACACGTCCGCGCGGACTCTGGCTGGCGGAACGCATTTGGACACCCAGCCTGCCGAAAACCCTGGCGCAGGCGGGCATCGAATACACCGTCCTCGATGACACTCATTTCTACTATGCGGGTCTTCAGGAAAGCGAAATCGACGGTTACTTTGTCACCGAGTATCAGGGCTATCCCTTGCGCGTGTTCCCGATCAGTAAAACCCTGCGCTATGCCATTCCGTTTGATCTGCCAGAGGTCGTTCTGGAACATTTGCGCCAGCTTAAAGATCAGCATAAGGCGGTGACTTATGCCGACGACGGAGAAAAGTTCGGTAGCTGGCCGGGCACCTATCAATGGGTGTTCGAGGAAAAGTATTTGAGAAAATGGTTCGCGGCTCTGGCCGGACAGACGGATTGGCTGGAGACGGTGACTTTTAGCGAGTTTCTGGACAGCCACGCGCCCACGGGCCGCGTTTATTTGCCGATGGCTTCTTACGACGAAATGATGGAATGGTCCCTTCCCACCGGAGTATCGCGGCAGTTTGTGGATTTTAAAAAGGAGTTGCGTTCGGCGGGATTCGAGGAAGCGCAGTCACGCGTATTTTTGCGCGGCGGACAGTGGGATAATTTTCTCACCAAATACTCGGAAGCCAACCAGATGCACAAAAAGATGATTTACGTCAGCCGGAAAGTGGCGCGGATACCGCAAACGCATCCCAGACGGAGCGAAGCGCAACGGGAGTTGTACCGGGGCCAGTGCAATTGCGCTCAGTGGCATGGCTTGTTTGGCGGTTTGTATCTCAATTATTTGCGCCATGCCCTGTACACGCATCTCATTGCCGCGGAAAATATTGCCGACGAAATAGCGCTGGGTAAAGATCACGGACTGAACGTCGAAGTGTTGGATTTTAATCGGGACGGGTTCGATGAGGTGATTGTCGCCAATTCCCAATTGGGTGCCGGAATCACTCCTGCCTACGGAGGGGCTTTGTTTGAATTGGACTACCGTTCGGTTTGCTTCAACCTCAGCAACGTTTTGCGGCGGCGGGAAGAGACTTACCATGATCAATGCAAAAATGATGATTCCGCAACCATGGCCGCCGGCCAGGGTTCGCCACAATCCATCCACGATCAGGTGCGGCCCAAGGAGCCGGGGCTGGCGGACAAGTTGTTTTATGATTCGTATGAGCGTTACTCCTGCCTCGACCATTTTCTTCCTTTGGACACTTCTTTTGCGCAATTCAAGCAGTCACGCTATGAGGAGTTGGGAGACTTTGTGGGCCAGCCGTACACTTTTGAAAAGCCCGCCCCGCTGTCAGCCGATAAACCGTTCGATCTACATTTAAAAAGAGAAGGCCGGGTTCGGCAGAATTCTCAGCCGGTGGCGGTGGTTGTAGAGAAAACTTTTTCATTCTCTCCGCATTCTGCTGAAATAGCGGTGCGGTATAAAATCACCAATGGCGGAACGCACACTGTGGATGCGTTGTGGGCGGTGGAATTCAATTTCACTCTGTTGGCCGGTGATGCCGAAGATCGGTATTATTTATTGCCGGGAAGCGACAGACCCCGTATGGCGACCGAAGGCATATTGGACTCCGCGTCGGCCATCGGGCTCCGCGACGATTGGAATGGATTTGAATTGATGTTGAGTCTGGAGCCGGCGGCACGCTTGTGGCGGTTCCCGGTGGCAACGGTTTCGCAATCGGAAGCGGGGTTGGAAAGTACCTACCAGGGGTCCTGCCTGTTGCCTCATTGGGAATTGCATCTCCCGGCCGGCGCTGTGCGAGAGTTCCAAATTCGCCTCACTATCTCCTGAGCGGATGAAATTTTGGGAAAGATCAAACGGTTGTGAAAATGGGGTTGCAGGGGAAGATCAAGCGCCTGGGTCGGCACCGTTGAGAAATCCAATCAGGTGGGATCTTTTTTCCGGGTTGCCATGTTGGTAAATGCGGATCAGCTTTTCAATCAATTCCCTCAATTTTTGATCCTCACCATAGCCCTCCATAGTTTCTTCCACCAAGCTCCCAACATCTGCCTGGGCTAATGCAGACTCATCGCGGTTGATCGCGCCTTTCCCGGTGAGCAGCCAAATGATATTGATTCGGGAGTACTGATAAAGCTTGGTGATGGTGTCGGCCGAAGGAAGCGACTTTTCATTTTCAATATCAGACAGAGACCCTTGCGAGATTTTGATCAATCTGGCCAGCTCAAAAGATTTTAAGGGAATGGTTTTTCGCCATTGCCGCAGGCGCTGACCTAAATGTTTCGCGGTCCCTGGATGTTTTCTTTCTTTCATTATACCTAATTTTTTAAACCGGATCGCTGGTTTCAAAATTAAGGAAAAGTCTTACAAGTGGGGCTCAAAACCTGCAACGATCCGAACATGCGGGCTACTTCAAATTCGGTCCCGCTCACTTTTTCCAGATACCAGTCTAACAGGGGTCTGGAAACCAAAATCAAACTTATGGAGTAATTTTTTATTGTGAATATATTCGGTTACTTTAATTATTTTAAGGATTGAAGTCAACCAAAAACACTGATTTTTAGGTTGAAACCGGGTTTTTGATAATTTCTAATTTTTTGTTTTACCTAATTTTTAGATTGGTATATTCAATCTCCGAAATTAAGTATCGCTGAAACTGGTCCCAAGGTTGGAACGAAAAGTGGTGTTCTCAGAAATAACTGAAAAGGCCGTAAGCTCTATAAGTCAATTACATTTACATTAATTAGGATTCCTTGAAGTGTAATTATTATCATTGATCTTTGATTTTTTAGAGTTTAAAGGAGTTTAAATTATTTGGATATCGGAATAAAATTAATTAAAAAATTTAACAAAACCATAATCCGAATTATTTTTGTAGAAATAATTTTGGTGAGAAACCTGAAAAATCCGAAATTACCTTTTTCAATTTGCTTGGCGAATTCCAAAAAAGGGGTTTGCGGGAGCTGTGAAAATAGATGTCTGGAGTGTCAGGCCACTTAAAAATACTTGAAAGGTTTTAGGCGATGGGGAGTTGGGAGCGCATTTCGTCGGCCAATTTTTGATGCGCGTCGCCCCAGGAGGAGAGGTTGGAATTTTTCTCAGGAGTGGGTTTGATGGTTTCTTTCAATTTCATGATGCGCGTCACCGAGTGCTCAATGGACTGGTGGGGGATGGTTCCTTGTTCCACTTCTTTGGTCAACCGATTGTGCAGGCTCCGGATTTTTTCCTGGCTGTGGCAGATCAAGAATATATCCACCCCGGCGTTCACCCCGAGGGAGGGAATAGCCTCCACCGGCCAGTGTTTTTCCACCGCCTTCATTTCCAAATCGTCAGAAATGATTACTCCCTTGAACCCCAGCCGTTGGCGCAAAACTTTCTGCAAAATAATTTTGGAAAAGGTTGCCGGAAATTGCGGGTCCCACGCCGGATACATGACATGGGCGGTCATCACGGCGGGCATGTGGATATTGTCACGGAAGGGCATCAGCTCAACCTTCTCCAGCATGTCAAGAGCCCGGTCGACGGTGGGCAGATCCAAATGGGAATCGAGCCGAGTATCACCGTGGCCCGGAAAATGTTTACCAACCGCAAGCATGCCGGTTTCCTGAAACCCCCGAATGAAGGCGGCGCCCAGTCGGGAAACCCACTCTGGATGGGTGCTGAACGCCCGGTCCCCGATGATTGGGTTTTCGGGGTTGGTGTTCACATCCAGCACCGGCGCGTAGTCCATATTGATGCCGACCTCCAGCAGTTCGGTCGCTAGAGCCTGTCCAAATCGGAAGGCCAGTGATTCCGACCGGGCATGGCCTAAACAACTTGCGGGAGGGTAGTCGGTGAACGGCGCTGGCAAGCGGGCGACGCGGCCCCCTTCCTGGTCGACGGAAATAAACAGCGGCAATCCGGTAGATGAGGAGAGCGCCGTTTTCTGGAGGTCCGCGATCAGGCGGCGCAATTGTTCAGGGTTCTCATAATTGCGGCCGAACAAGATCAATCCGCCGATATGGTGATTGCGGATCAGGTCCTCCGTTTCCGGAGTCAGGCGAGTGCCTTCAAACCCCGCGATCAGCATTTGTCCGGTTTGTTCGCGAATGGCAAGTTTGGATTTCAAATTCTAACCTCTTGGCCCCCTTGCAGGGGAGGCAAATGGCTACCCGCTTGCGTCATGCCTCACCCATGTTGAGCGTCAGTGGAGCACGACCTGTTGGAGTCCAGCGGAACGCTGGTTGGGCGCAAGTTGGGGTTAGAGCCCTTTTCCTCCAAGCGTAGTTTGGGGTATGATATAACCATTAAAACAATTCCACATCAACTGACCCGTTTTATGGAAACGTGTTTGTTTAAGGAGATCAGAAAATGGATGATCGTGATATAGAAATCCGCTACCGAAGACTCTTCGGTAATTTGCGGACCCGGAAAAAGTTTACCATCAAGTCAATCGAGGGACCTACAATCACCATTGAGCAGGACGAGGAAATTTGTGGTCAAAAGGAGCCTCGCCTGTTCGTGCTCAACAGCGTGAAAGAGCTGGATAAATTCATCACCGAAGAAAACCAGATGGAACGCGACATCGAAAGCCAGCTTTCCGGAAATAAAATGCCCTACCGATAACTGAACCCCCTAGCGGGGGAGGCAGATGACTGGCCTCTGTTTCATGGTTTTGGGCGCAAGCCAAGTTTGATCCATTTGCTCCGGCGCTTCGCCGGTTAATTGAAATTTTTCAGGACCAGGGCCGAGTTTTTGGACCCGAACGAAATGCAGTTGCTGATAGCTATTCGTGTTGCCTGTTGCCGCGATTCGTTGGCGATGTAATCCATATCGCAATCCGGATCGGGTTTTTCCAAATTGATGGTGGGCGTTAAAACTCCCCGGTCCAGGGACAGGGCGGAGACCGCTACCCCGAGAGCCCCCGACGCGCCTTGCGGGTGCCCCACCATGGACTTGGTGGAGCTGACGGGAATTTTCATGGCGTGCCCGTTCATCGCCTGTTTGACTGCAAACGTTTCAATCTTGTCGTTGATGATGGTGGAGGTGCCGTGGAAGTTGATGTAGCCCACCTCCTCTTCGTTGACCCTGGCATCCTTCATGGCTATTTGCAGGGCGCGGGTCGATTGTTTGCCATCGGGCATGATGGCCACCCGGTGGTAAGCGTCGCAGGTGGAACCGTAACCGATCACCTCGGCATAAATCCGGGCGTTTCTTTTTTTAGCGTGTTCCAACTCCTCCATGACAAACATCCAACTGCCTTCCGCCAGCACAAAACCCTCGCGGTCGCTGTTGAATGGACGCGACCCCCGCATTGGATCCTCATTGAAGTGCACCGGGTTGGCTTTCATTCTTTGGAACCCTGTCATCATTGCCGGGGTCACGCAAGCCTCCGCTCCGCCGGTCAGCAAGCAATCTTCCTGACCGAACCGAATGATATTGAAGGCATACCCCATGGCATCGGTCGAACTGGTGCATCCGTTGGAAATCACATGACTGCGGCCATGCAAACCGAATATCATCGACACTTCGCTGGACAGCATGCCCACCAGGGAGTTGGTGATGGCGTAGGGGCTGACTTTGTGTTTCTCGCCAGAGTAAAAATGGCCGAACTGTTTTTCCGAAAAATCAAAACCGGAACCGCCGGAACCGACTAGAATGCCCAGGTTCTCTAATTCTTCGTCGCGCAAATCGCCCGCGTCCCAACCCGCGTCCTGCAACGCTTCGCTCGAAGCCTGGACACAAAGCAAAACCGCCCGCGGCAGTTTTTTCAAATCCGCTTTCGAATACCATTGTGAAGAATCGAGATCATGGACTTCACCGGCAATCTGACAGCTCAAGTCTGATGGATCAAAACTGCGAATGCGATCGATTCCGCTGATCCCCTCGCAGGTATTTTTCCAAAACGTTTCTCTTCCTATCCCATTAGGACTGACGGCTCCCAAGCCGGTCAGAACAACACGCCGTGGCATCATTCCAATAAATATCTCAACCTCTTAATTTAATAATCAACTGATTTTATCACAATGAAGCAAAGGGTTGGAGGGATTTTGCAACCACAGATGAACACGGATGAACACAGAGATTCTTCATTTCACTCAGAATGACCCGGTTCACCAACTACCAGTTATGCCCCATAATTATTGAGCGCGGAATAGAGTTTGACCTTTCTGCCTCCAGCCGCAGGCTGGCCCTCTGGCAGGGAGGGCAAATGGCTGTGTACTTTTAAGCGTGCACAATAATTGTTGCGTGCATTGCAAGGATTGCCCGGTTGCCGCCAGCCGTAGGCTGGCTATTAGCCCCGGGCCTTGCCCGGCCCGGTTGCCGCCAGCGGCCCGCTGGGGGGTTACCTGTTTTAAAATTATGTGTTAGTATTTGCACGTTATTGGGCCGCCTGTTTGAATTCACGGCGGACCCTTTTTGACGCTCCACGGATTCGAGGAATGTCCGTTCCCCGAGTCAATAGTCAATCCCTGGTTCTTTCCTTTTCTCAGGCAATCCCATGACTCAAAGGCTCACTCTGGAAGCACTCGCGGACAATTTGATTCGCGAATCTCGCGTTCCTTTCAATGTGGATGACTTTTTGACCCGTATTCAGGCGCGCTGGCGCAGGAAGATCGCGCCGACCACCCTCAACCAATTGAAGCAACGGTTGTGGGATCATGATAATTTAATTGGCATCCATGGTCAGAAATTTTTGCCCTGCCAGGCGGTGTTGGACCGTATCGGGCAAATGCCGTTGGCGGCGCACCCCGGAAAATATGAATTGGATCGCAAGATTTGGATTCCCGGCCATCAACTGGTGCCGTTCGTTCCCTGGGACTGTCCGGAGGAGGACTTGGTTTTTCTAGATCCACAGGGCCTGGAGATTCCAAAAGTCAAAAAGACATTTTTTATAGAAGAAGTGCTCCCTTATTACCAGTACTCCGACGAGCGCTATTTCCCGGATCAGATCAAAGTCAATCAATGGGCTCCGGGGAAAAGTCAGGTCCGCTTGACGGTCTGGGATATCAGCGCGCTGATGTCACGGTGTGGCCTCAAATTCGGCGACGGGTTCAAGGTTCATTTGGTCGATTATACGGAGGGCGTGTTTCGGTTAGCGCATTACACCGCCTCCGAGTGCCGCCAGGACCGGCTCCGGGCGAGGGCTTTGTATGTGGAATTGGAACAGGTTTTGTCGGGTTTGATGAGCGATCGAAATTTTGCAACTATTGGATTGGAAAAACAATTGTTGCAGGCTTTCTTTTCCTTCAAAACCGATTTCGGAAATTTGCCGCCTTTTGCTCTGCCCCAATTTGTAGAAGAAGTTCAAAAACTGGCGGTGGTGCGGAGCGAAAACGCGGGAATTCATTTTGGCTGGTCGGTAGACTCCGAACATTATTCAACAGTTTGGGAATCCGCTCCGAAAACCCCGCAAGGCCGAACCGGCTCCCTCAACGAAATATTTGAGGACATGGGCCTGGCCATCACGGAAAATGAATTCAAGGCCATGATGTATGCCGTCATGAACAGTGATGACTTCGATATTGAAATGGTTTTTGCTCTCTTATTCGGTGCCAAGGAGGACCGGTTCTACGATAAAAAACAACACAGAGCTTTTTACCGTTACTTGCGGAAACTATTGACGCTGATCTGTGAAGAATTGAAGGGACCGGAATCGCGACTGGTATCGCAACTGAGAAACCAGACGGTGAGCCTCAAACTGCGGTTGGTGGAAATCCTGCGGTATCTGGAGGGTCAGGAGGTTCATCTGGAGGATCTGCCCATCGATATGCTGGATCAGCTGGCTGATTTGGACGGCTTCTGCGTGGACACCCTGTCACTCCTATCGGACCATCCCAACCCGCCGGATATTAAAACCCTGCGCGATTTGCGGCTGGGCCTGCAAATGGTTGGGCCGCCCTTGGAACAACTGGAGGAAGACGTTTATGACCGTTTGGGATTTTACTGAGCGATGGCGTGGCCTTTGAGCGCGTGTCCCAACACCTCATCCACCTGAACCGGTACTATTTGCCCCGGTTTTAGGCTCTCCTCTTCACCACTGAAAAGCACCATCCAGTATTCCGGATTCCGGCCTTTGAAGCGAGCGCCCTGCCGGGCCGACCGGCCTTCAACCAGCACCTCCACTGTTTTCCCCATAAAACGTTGACCGTTCTGCCGCGACAGGCGATGTTGCAGATCAATGGTGGCCTGCAGGCGGTCGCTTTTTTCGGCGTCCGGCACGTTGTCCTCGAATTCGAGCGCCGGGGTGTTGGGGCGTGGGCTGTAGGCAAATATATAACTGTTGCTGTAGCCGATGCGTTCCATGAGGTTCAAAGTATCTTCAAACTCACTGCGGGTTTCTCCGGGAAATCCGACAATGATGTCCGTCGATAGCGCCACCCCGGGCACTGTCGATTTAAGTTCTTCGATCAAATCCACATAATATTCCACCGTATGGTGACGCCGCATCATCTCCAAAATACGATTGTTCCCGGATTGCACCGGCAAGTGCAGGTGATTCATCAGCGGACCCAGGTCACGGAACGCCCGGATGAGGTCGCGGGTGAAATCCATGGGGTGGCTGGTGGTGAAACGCAGACGCTCGACACCGGGCAGGTCCGCGACCCCGTATAGCAAATCATGGAAAGCCAGCGGATTTTTTAACCCGTGTTTGCCATAGGCGTTGACATTTTGCCCCAGCAAGATGATCTCTTTAGCCCCTGCCGCCACCAACTGACGTACTTCCTGATAAATTTCCTCCGGTTCGCGTGATTTTTCGCGCCCCCGGGTGAAGGGCACGACGCAGAAACTGCAAAGCTTGTCACACCCTTTAATAATGTTGACAAACGCGCTAGGCCCTTGATTTTTAATAGATTGCAATTCTGGAATGGAGTATTGCTTGTGTTGGTCAAACTTCGTCCACACCACTGGGGTTTTCTGGGCGAGTACCTGGTCCAGGGCTAAGCCAATATCCTCGATAACATCGGGGCCGATGATCATATCCAGGTCCGGAATGCGGCGGAGCAGTCGGTCCTGCTCCTGCTGGGCCAGGCAACCAGCGAGTCCCAGAATAAGGTCGGGATTGGCTTCTTTCAGCGGTCTGAAACTGCCAAACAATGAAAAAACCTTATGCTCGGCCTTTTCCCGGATGGAGCAGGTATTGACCAGAATAAGATCGGCGTCTTCCGCGACCTGGGTGCGGGCGTAACCGGAGTGGAAAAGCAACAACTCCATGCGGTCGCTGTCGGCCACATTCATCTGGCATCCAAAGGTTTCCATATAAACTTGTTTCATAGGACCTCGATTGTAGCGAAGTTTCCACACTCTGCCAACCCCCCCCCTGTAAAGCACGGGCACCGGGCCATGAGCTAATTAAGGACCCTGCCCGGAGATGTGCCCAACGCTTATTGACTGCCAGCGGAGTTCAGCGGTCCTGGTCCCGTGGCCTGCCGTTGGGCTCTCTGCGGCGCCAGTAAGCCTCAACTCTGGCTTGTGCCGAGGCACCCGGCGACCCCTCCAACCGCTAACAGGCGTTAATAAAGTATGCCGGGCTAGCCTTAAGGAGTTGAAAAATAGGGCGGAATTTAAATATTTTTTTAAGTACTTTTAAAACAATCATCTAGGCCATTTCAGTGGAATTGTTTTTGGATCAATAATTCTCTAAAGCCTTTCAAATGGCCTTGAGAGGCAGTATGTCCGCATTTTTATAGTTACTATAAATTATAGTAAATTCATATAAATTTAGGTAAAGAATTATATTGTTTTTAGGAATATTATTGACAATTATAGACATTTTCCGTATATTACTAGCTATCCAATAAAACTAGATCGAACAAATTTAAATTTAAGCAATTCATCCCACTATTTTTTGCAAAGAGGTACCACTGTGGCAAAAGTTAACAATGTTCGCCAAATTCGGGAATCCAAGATGATGAGCAAGGCCGAGTTGGCGCGTAAGGCCAATGTGACCGTGCAGACCATTGATCGAATTGAAAAAGGCAACGATTG
>SMVS01000136.1 GCA_004357435.1 Nitrospina sp.
ACCGCTTTCGGCTGATATTGTTTGTCGAGTTGAATCATGTTGAACGTAAATTAAAGTTTTACCGGTCGCTCCCAGGTACAACCTGGCCCCTTGGCAGGGGAGGCAAGAGGCTGACCTTCAGCTTTATACCCAATGATTGTTGAGCGCAAATCGGAGTTCGATCCCTTTTCCACTGGGTGTTGCCCGGTAAGCGGATATCACGTGTTAATCGTTTTCCGCTTTTTTGATGTTGTCGATTTCTTTTTGAACGACGGAGCGGATGATTTCGGGGGCTATCTCTTTTACCATATCCCGGATGGTTTCCATAACAGAATCGGAAAGTCCGCTGATCTGTTTACGCAGGGTTGTGTCCATGGACTTCTCCACCGCCCGGGAAACGTGTTCACCGATGACTTGATGCAAAGCGTCACTCGAAAACTGAGGAGGCGAAGGCTCGGTCCGGGGCGCGGGGGGCGCACTCTCTTCCGGCCGCAGGTTGCGGGACAAAGCCGACAGGTTGCTCAAGGTCTCCTCGATTAAATCCGGTGGGGTGGCGGGCCGGGCGACTGTCGGCTCCAGATCCCAACTTTCCCGGTTCTCAACTTGGGGCGCACCTGCGGTGGGCGCACCTGCGGTGGGATCACCTACAGCGGGAACACCTACAGCGGGAACACTCACAGCGGGCGTCCCTGCAACCGGGGCGCCAGCGAGCGAGCGAAACGCTCCGCTCAATTCCTCAGAGGATTCAATTTTGGAATGCCCATCTATCATGCTGGCTTCCAGTTCCGCATCACTCAACTTTTCTATATCCTGAATGGTATCTTCCTGATTGATCTCAGGCGGCGTGGTCGGGGACTTGAAATCCCGAATCTCGACGTCGGGCGCTCCGGCGATGGCGGCAAATACCTCGTTCATTGCTTCGTTGGATGCCCCTTGGGAGTCTTCTGCCGCCCGGCTGGCTTCACGGTCCACCTCGCCCGGCTTTTCTTCATCGGAAACGATATCCTTCACCGGCGGGCGCGTTTCGGGGCCTTGGAGGAGTGCCTTCACTTTCTGGATGATGTCGTTGGACTTGAAAGGTTTGGCGATGTGGTCGTCGGCGCGGGACTTTTTGAACCGGGCTTCATCAAAATCCTCAAAATCACTTTCCAGTAAAATCACCGGGATGGCCGGGTTCGATTCCTTGATCCGGCGGCTCAATTCGAAGCCGTCGAAGCCCGGCATTTTGGTGTCGGCCAGCACGAGGTCGGGTTGAAAAGAATCCAGCAACTCAAAAGCGGCCTGGCCATTCTCGATGCCTTGAATCTCTACGTTTTCCTTGGCGAAGGCCATCAAGATGATTTTTTGTATGCTGGCGCTGTCGTCGGCGACCAGGATTTTCGGTTTCATTTCGTCGTGACATCCATGGTGGCTGGTGCAGGAGTTTTGCAAGGTACAGAGTCGTTGCGCGCAGGCAGGTGATCGAGCGAACTCCTCATGTCCGAAAAATTATAACACAGGTCCGCCATGACGCTTCGCGCGGGGCGAATGAAAAATTCAATTTGCTACAGATGAACACGGATGGATTCATTTGTCACCCTGAGCCAGTCGAAGGGTGACCCCGTTTCCGGAGAGGACGCCGAGGTCGTTGAGGGGTAAAAGAAGAGGAAAAGAGGGGAAAGGGATAAAGGATAAACGAAAACTTTGAATAATCCCTCCCCTTACCAAGGGGAGGGTTGGGAGGGGGCATCCCTCTCTTCACAAAGAGGGGGCTCAATCTCGCCTCCAGGAGCAACCTGGCCGGGTGTTGCCCGGCCGGGGGAGGCAGCAAGCTGGCCGTTGGGGATTATGCCCAAAATTTGTTGAGCACAAGTGGAGTTTGACCCTTTTAGCTCCGGCGCTTCGCCGGGGGGTCAGGAGTTTGTAGCTTGCTGAATTTCAGTGGAGAGGGAATCCCACTCCGTTAGCAGAGTGTTTTCCTCGTAGGCTAGATTTTTTTGCCGGGCCAGGGCGTCGCGCAGGTCCGCTTTCTGTTGTTCCTCGTACAGGGCGGAATCAGCCAGCTTTTCTTCGATCTTCTGCTTGTCCTGCATCACCTGTTCGAGCCGCGCTTCGACTTTCTTTAGGCGGCTTGCCAACGGTTTCAGTTGCCGGTGTTTTTTATTTCGTGCCTCGGCCTCCCGCCGTTTTTGCTCCTTACGCGTATCGCCGGATTTTTTCTTGGCAGGTCGCTGTTCGATTTTTGCGGCTTCCACCTCCTGCGCTTTGGCCCATTCGTAGTCGCTGTAATTGCCGAAATATTCTTTGACCTGGCCGTCCTCCACTTCCCAGACGCGGTTGATGATGCCGTCCAGAAAATACCGGTCGTGGGAAATGGTGACCAGCGTGCCCTCATAGTCGGCCAGGGACGCCGCCAGCACCTCGCAGGACCGCATGTCCAGGTGGTTGGTGGGTTCGTCGAGGAGCAGGAGCGAAGCCGGTAGCGCCAGCATCCGCGCCAATGCCAGACGCGACCGCTCACCGCCGGACAGCACCGAGACCTTTTTGTTCACGTCATTGCCGGAGAACAGAAACGCTCCCAGAATGCTTTGCTTTTTGGTGCGTGGCAGATGGCCGGCCACTTCCTCCAGAGATTCCAAAACGGTTTGATCCGGGTTCAGGATTTCAGAATGGTGCTGGGCGTAATAAGCGCGGGTGACGTTGGCGCCCAGCTTGAGTTCGCCTTTTTCAAATTTCAGAATGCCGGTCAGCAGTTTGAGCAGGGTCGACTTGCCGGCGCCGTTGGGGCCGACCAGCGCGACTTTGACGCCGCGGTCGAGGGCGATGGAAAAGTCTTTGTAGACCTGCACGTCGCCGTAACTTTTGTCGATGTGTTTGAGTTCGGCCACAGTGCGCCCAGTGCGCGGCGGTTGCGGAAAACGGAAATGCACCGTCTTCGATTGCGTGACCGTCTTGACCCGTTCCATTTTGTTCAGCATCTTGATCCGGCTTTGCACCTGCGTGGCTTTGGTGTTCTTGGCGCGGAAGCGTTCGATGAACTTTTCCACCTGGGCGATTTTTTTGCCCTGGTTGACGGCCTGGGCCTCGAGCAGAGCTATACGCTCGGCTTTTTGTTTTTCAAAATTATCGAAATTGCCGGTGGTGCTGGTGAGCGTGCCGCGGTCGAGCTCGACGATGCGGCTCACCAAGCCGTTCAAAAAGCGGCGGTCATGCGATATCAGCAACAGACTGCCTTCAAAGTTTTTGAGGAACGACTCCAGCCACACCACGGAATGAAGGTCGAGATGATTGGTCGGCTCGTCGAGTAGGAGGACTTCCGGGTTTTGCAGGAGCAATCGGCCCAGCTCGGCACGCATGCGCCAGCCGCCGGAAAATTTTTCAAGCGGCTCATCCCATTGTCCGGTTTTAAATCCAAGGCCGGATAAAATCGATTTAGCCTGACTCTCGCGCTCGTATCCGCCCAGCCGTTCAAATTCGTGTTGCAGATGGCCGTATTTTTTGCTCCATTCCTCCGGAGACCGCTGGTGCAGGCGGTGGTCGTTTTCCAGGCGTTCCATGTCCTGTTTCACTTTGCTGAAATAGGGATCGCCCAGTGCCACCCGTTCCAACACCGTGCCGGTGCCGGGGGTCAGCTCCTGTTCCAGCATCGCCACCCGCGCGCCCTTGCGCACCACAACTTTTCCGGAGTCGACTGCCTCCCGGCTGAGCGCGATGCGCATCAGAGTGGTTTTGCCCATGCCGTTCTCGCCGACGAGGCCGACGCATTCGCCGGGTTTGAGGTGAAAGGTCACGTCGTCAAACAAAACCTTGGGGCCGTATTGCTTCTTTATGTTTTGCAGGGTGATCATATGAGATTAATGCCGCTCGCGCAGTTTGGGGTTGAAGGCCTCGCGTAATCCTTCGCCGCACAGGTTGAAAGCGAGGACCACGAACAGGATGGTGAGCCCTGGGATGAAAGTCAGCCAGGGCGCGTCGAAGATGAAGCCCTTGCCGTCCGATAAAATGTTGCCCCAGGTGGCGTCGGGCGGTTGTACACCAAAACCGAGAAAGCTCAAAGCGGATTCGGTCAAAATGGCGCTGGCCACGCCGATGGTGGCGGACACCAGCACCGGCGCGATGGCGTTGGGCACGATGTGCTGGAAGATGATGCGCATCTCCGGGATCGCCTGGCTCTTGGCGGCGATCACGTAATCCTGCTCGCGCAGGGAAAGGAACTCGGCGCGTACCAGGCGCGCGGTGCCCATCCAACTGGTCACGCCGATGACGATCATGATGTTGTAGATGTTGGGCGGCAACAGCGCCACCACGGTCAGGATCAAAAAGAAAGTGGGGAAACACAGCATGATGTCGACGAACCGCATGATCAAAGTGTCGACGGTAAGGAACCCCAGCTTGACCCGGCCATAATAACCGGCGAGCCCGCCGAACAGGATGCCGAGGCTGACCATGATGCCGACCGCGACGAACCCGACGGTGAGGGAAACGAAGGTGCCCTCCAGCATGCGGTTGAACACGTCGCGGCCTAATTCGTCGGTTCCCAGCAGATAAACGCCGAAGGGCGGCGCTTCATCCGCCGGCACGATTTCGCTGGTGAACGGCGTGAAGGGCGGCAGGAATTTTTCCGACAAGCGCACCACCGAGGGGTCGAATACCGGAATGTATTGAGTGATCAATTTACCGCCGATGGCCACCACCACCAACAAAGCGAGAAACCACAAACTGGCCACCGCCAGCGGATCGCGCTTGAACACGGTCCAGCGCTCGCGGCCCATACTGATTTCCGGCCGCAGGTCCTCGGCGTTGTCGGTGATTTTCATGTTTTGGGTGTCGGAGGTCATAATGTTTTTTTAAAATTTAATCCGTGGATCGACCACGGCGTACAGGATGTCGGACGCCAACGTGCCGATCAAAGTCAAAACAGCGGCGATCAGGTTGAGCGTCAGGATGACCGGGAAATCGCGCGCCAGAATGGCTTCGTAACCGAGCCGTCCCATCCCCGGCCAGGCGAAGATGGTTTCAAAAATCACCGAGCCGCCGATCAGGCCGGGGATCATGAGCCCGAACATGGTGATGAACGGCAACATCGCGTTGCGCAATCCGTGGCGGTAGATGACGACGTCTTCGGACAAGCCCTTGGCGCGGGCGGTACGCATGTAGTCCTGGGTGATGACTTCCAGCATTTGCGAACGCACGTAACGCGAAAGCACGGCGACTCCGGCGGTGGCGGTCATCAGCGCCGGGATGGTCAGGTGCCAGATGCGGTCCATGGACTGCATCAACAGCCCGGCGTTTTCCAACCCGAAGGTGCGCATGCCGATCACCGGGACGTCGAAAGTTTTCACGATGAAAATTATCATCATGTAGGACAGGAAAAACCCGGGAATGGAAATCAGCGCGTAGGAGATGAACGTGCTCGAGCGGTCGTACAGACTGCCGCGATGCAACGCCGCCCGGATGCCCACCGGAAACGCCACGCACCAGGTGATCAACGTGGCGAGGATGAACAGCGGCAGGGAGTTGAGGAACCGGTCCCAGACTTTTTCCAGCACCGGCTGGTTGTCCTTGAACGATTTCAATTCGCCGCTGGCCAGATCGCGTATCCAGTAGAAATATTGCACGTGCAGGGGATCGTCGAGGTGGAAGGCGTCGCGGATGCGCTGGATGTCCTCTGCCTTCATACGCGGGTTGGAGGGATCGACCTTGCTCGGCTCGCCCGGCGCCAGGTGGACGATGGTGTGCGCGATGATCGAAATGAAAAACAGCAGAACGATGCGCTGTCCAATGCTCCTGATAATGAATGCGGTCATAAAATTTGGTAGATGTAAAAGCGGATTAAAACCACCCCTCCCAGCCCTCCCCTTGGCAAGGGGAGCGATTATTTAGGTCACGCTTGCCTGGCCCATCTGCGGTTCCACGGCTGTTGGATTTTGCTATACTTCGCCGCATGGACATTATACAGATCGCCCGCTACCTCGACCAGTTATTGGATATCGAAAATATCAAGGACTCGCCGCGCGCGATGAATGGCCTGCAGGTGCAGAATAAAGGGGACCTCCGCAAGGTGGGCCTGGCAGTGGACGCGTGCCAGGCGACCATCGCAATGGCCATCGAGTGCGACTGCCAGATGATGTTTGTCCACCACGGGATT
This sequence comes from Nitrospina sp., assembly GCA_004357435.1. Classification (GTDB taxonomy): domain Bacteria; phylum Nitrospinota; class Nitrospinia; order Nitrospinales; family Nitrospinaceae; genus SMVS01. The sequence goes on from SMVS01000136.1 coordinate 6,107, forward strand.
TTCTGGGGCGGTTTGCAACCCGCGCGCGGATCGCATTATGACAAACTGTCGGCGATGATCCAGGCTAATCTGGGTTTGTACTCCGCCCACCTGCCGTTGGACATGCACCCCGTCCTCGGCAACAATCGCGCCCTGGCGGACAAGATCGGTCTCGCGCATGCCGAAGTCTTCGGCGAATATGAAGGACAACTCATCGGCCTCAAGGGCAAGGTGAAACGTCAACCGGCGGAGCAGTTGGGCCAGACGCTTGAACAGCAATTGGGCGCTCCGGTGAAAGTGATCGGTGACGGAGACGTGGAGAGCGTTGGGCTGGTCACCGGCGGCGCGGGCGAAATCATCAGTCAGGCGGTGCAGGCGGGATTGGACTGCTACATCACCGGCGAAGGCGAGCACCACCATTATCATGACGCCATCGAAGGCGGATGCGTGCTCATGTTCGCCGGCCACTACGCCACCGAAACCGGCGGGGTCAAAGCCGTCGGCAAACACCTCGAACAACAATTCGGCCTGCAAACCGAATTCCTCGATTATCCGACCGGGTTGTGAGGGTGTAAAAAGGAAAACCTAGATTCTTCGTCGCCTCCGGCTTCTCAGAATGACAAAAATGGACCGAGTTAACAGGGAATTACAAAATGTAATCCTGAGTCCTTTGGAAATCTCTGAGTGACGAAAATATATAGGTTGTCATCCTGAACGCAGTGAAGGATCTGGGTTTTGGTCTGATGCCATAAAAAATATTATTCTCATATCTGAATGACAAGGGGTGGTGGCATGGTCATCCTGAGTGCCAGCGAAGAATCTGTGGTTCATTTTAAATTTTGGACCAGCGGCACGCTGACCGGCGCTTCACGGCCGTTTCTGGAGGGCCGTTTAAATCGTGGGGTCTAAAGATCAGCTTGTTGTATGGCCGTTGCGAGAAGTTTGTTTAATGTTTCCTTGTCGTGTTGGATGCCTTGCACGATTTTTTTGGCGCGTTCGGATAGTCGCTGGTAGCCCCACACGCTACGGCGGAGGGTTTCCTGCCAGCCTTCACGGCTGTAGTATTGCGGTAGATTCACGTCAAAATAGGAAATGCTGTCGGCGTCTTTCAAAAGATCCGATGCGGGATCCCCTCCGAATTCGTGGTGGGTGACCAATTGGCAGGCGCTATCGGAAATTTCTGATGAGACTCCGCACGCTTCCAAAATTTCGCGGAGCATCAGCGCACCGTTTTCAGCGTGGGCGGTTTTGAAGTCGTCATAATGTTCAAAATCGGCCCGTTGCACTTTCCTGGAGTCCACGGCCCGGTCAATATCGTGGGCCAGAGCGGCGATTTGGAGGGCCGGGGCGGCGTGGGGGTCCAGCTTCAATAGCCATTCCAGCGTGTTCTCCGCATGACCCGGATCCTCGGGTACTTTGGAACCGGCGATCACTTTTCTGATCTTTCTTTTGGCTTGTTCGATGTTATCCATTGTCCCGGCAGATGATGACCCGGCGCAAAGTTTCCCCGTTCATGACCACAGCGATGACGGCCAAGGTCAAAAGCGCCTGATTGAACAGGGCTCCCAGCAAAATCAGGAACACCCGGACGTCCCGTCCCAGGCGGAAAGGAGAACCTGTGCCAATTTTTTGGTGCATGAGGTGGTCGTATTTGTCGGCGGTGTAGCTCAGCATGAAAGAGCCGATGATCGCCATGAATCCTGTCAAAAGGATGAATCCTTCCGGCTGGGCCTCATAAGCATGCCAAGTGAGTCCGAACAGCAGGAAGGCATCGGCGTAGCGGTCCAGTACGGCGTCGAACCAGCCTCCGTAGTCGGACTGCTGGAATTTGAGGCGGGCCACCTCTCCGTCACAGCCATCGATCACCGAGGCGAACTGGGCCAAGAGTCCGCCCGTCACCAGGAACAGGTATCCTCCGTAGGCGAAGAAACCGGCGGCGAGGAGTGAAAGCAGGAAAGAAACAAACGAGATTTGATTCGGTGTGACCGGGGTGTGGACCAGCATTCCGGAAATCCGTATGGACAAGGGCCGGTTCAAGTAACGCGATACCGGGCCATCGGTGGCTTTATTCCGCAATTGTCCCAAAAGCCCTTGGGCGGCTTTTTTAAAGGCGGCGGGGGAGTCCACGTCCATCCAGAACCGGCCGGTGACGGGGACCGCATGGAAACGGCCGGCGGCGGCGAGCACCCGGCCCGCGCCGGACAGGGTGGTGTCGTTGTGTTTGCGGGCACTTTCTTCCAAGGCCGGGAAGATGCCCGGCGTACACAGGAAAATACCGGTGTCGAAAGCGTTGTAGTCTGCCAGTCCTTTGCCGATCGCTTGGATCCGGTCGCTCTCCATTTTGACCCGCGTGACATCCTCCATATCGATGAGAGGATTATGGATATCCTGATCAACGCAGAGGACGACTTCGCCTTCTTTAAGAGGGTGGCGCAGGAGGATCCGGACCCATTCCGGATCGAACACGTGATCCGCCATGAGCAATAGGAAGGGTTCTTGTAGGAAGTCCCGCGCCTTCAACACCGAGAGACCGTTCTCTTGCTCCCACTCCTCATTATGAATGCAGGTTATAGGAATGTTAAGGCGTTCCCCCAGTTGAGTGATGAAGGGCTTCAGTTTTTCACTTTGGTATCCTGTGACCACCAAAAAATCATCCGCCCCAGCATGGTGCGCCGAGCGGATGACTCGTTCAATCAAAGGGATTCCCAGAAGAGGGATGAGGGGTTTGACCTCACCCTTCTGTTGCAACCGACTCCCTTGGCCTGCGGCTAATATAAGACACTTCATGCGGCTTGCTCCGGGGACGTTGGATGAATTTTTCGATCTGATGATACGCTTCGGTGTCCGTCATCTGGCGTGGCGGATGTTTGCAGAAATAAGCGGACGGTTCATAGAGAATGCCGCCTTCGCCGCGGTCGAGCGCCAGTTTCGCGCAACGGATGGCATCGATGACCACGCCCGCCGAGTTGGGAGAATCCTCCACGGAAAGACGCAATTCGAGGTTCATCGGGATATCGCCGAAGAGCCGTCCCTCCATGCGAATGAAGCATATCTTGTTGTCATTCTGCCAGGCAACGTAATCGCTGGGTCCGATATGAATGTTGTGGTCATCCAGGCGTTCGGCGGTGACTGATTGGACGGCCTCGGTTTTCGAGGTCTTTTTGGAGGCCAGGCGGTCCCGGTTGAGCATGTTCAGAAAATCGGTATTGCCCCCGGTATTGAGCTGGTAAGTGCGGTCCAGTTTGACCCCGCGCATTTTGAACAGGTCGGTGAGCGTGCGGTGGGTAATGGTCGCCCCCAATTGGGCCTTGATATCGTCTCCGATCAAAGGCAGGCCTTTTTTCTTGAAGCGGTCCGCCCATTCGGGGTTGCTCGCGATAAAAACGGGAATGTTATTGATGAAAGCCGTTCCCGCTTCCAAGGCGCATTCCGCGTAAAAACGTGTGGCTTTCTCCGAACCTACTGGCAGGTAATTCAACAGGATTTCCGCTTTCGATTGCACGAGGATAGCCACCACCTCGGCCTTGGAGGGTTGCGGCAGATCCGCCGGTAGAAAGGTATAGTCCTCCCCATAATTTTTCATGTGTTCGGAAAACCCATCGAGGCTTCGCCCCATCTGCACCTTCAACCCGGATTTCGGGAGGTCCGGACAGAACACGGTGGTGCAATTGGGTTTCGCAAAAATCGCCTCATGGATGTCTTGACCCACCTTGCGCTTGTCGATATCAAAGGCGGCAACCACCTCGATGTCCCCAGGCGCGTAACCTCCCACATCCCAGTACATCAGACCTATGGCCTCTTCCTGAAGTTTGTCCCGGTAATAATGAATCCCCTGGATCAACGAGCTAGTGCAATTGCCCACACCTATGATCGCAATTTTTATTTTGCCCCTGGTTTGAGTTTTACTTTCATTCACTTTGGCACCTCCAAAAAAAATTGAATAGCTTGACGGTCTGTTGGGATGCCAGGTTTAAAATAGCAACCGGGCAAACCTTGACCGAGTACTTCATTTGGACAGAGAGGCTCCCATGTAAACCCGAAAGGTCTATTTCCGGGCACAATCTATTTGGAGCCCCGATCCCAAAAACTTCCTGGGTGAGCTTCCATCTCCCGTTCCGGGCCCCATGCCTGGCATCAGGCCCTGCAGAACGAACATCAACTTTCCTGGGAATTCGACAGGAAGCCCAGATTTTTGTCCCCATCCGGGCCTTAAAAGACAACCACCGGCTTTACTTCCTTAAAGGTCCTGTTTTGCAAATAGCCGGCGCAAGAATCTATTTTTGCTGGGGGTATTCCGAACCCATGCGTTTTGCCGCTCAAGTAGTGGGGAACTACTCAAACGCACTTTTGCTTGAGAATTCTCAAATAAGCCGGATTTTTCCGGACCACCGGAACGCAACCTAAAGATTTATATAATGACCGGTTAAAGTCTTCAGGCAAAATCCGCTTTACTGGCGTGATGAAGATTTCAAGAGCGCGAAGTGTAACATGCTTTCAAGTCAGAGGCCAGAAAAATGCTGTCGGACTCGGGAGGAAGGAAAATAACCCTAAAAATTTCAAATAATTATAATGAATGGGGGCCTGGAAGGGAAAGGGGGTCTTGGGGATTGCAGGCGGGGCAGGTTGAAGAACCGGTTGCTTAAAAAGTGAAGCGGAATTTTTCGAACAGGGCCATGGTCACTTCGCTGTGGCCGTCTTTTTTGATTTCGGCTTCGATGCGTTTGATGCCCATGTCGCGCACGAAGGGGATGGGGATGCGCATCACCTTGGCTTTGGCGTCGTCGTGCCAGAACAATTCAAATTCCGGCTCGTCGTCCATCTGGCTTTCGTAATCGACGTCCTTCTGCTTGTCCTCTTCGGTCACTTCCATACCCATGGCTTCTTTGGCGGAGGCGGGCATGATGTTGGTGAAGACTTCCGCGATGATTTCGGGCGTCACCATTTTATCGCCGCGTTGCCGGGCGCGCGCTTCAATAGTTTGCTTGGCCATGCCGAGCACGAAGGGC
>SMVS01000137.1 GCA_004357435.1 Nitrospina sp.
CCCCTCTCCCATGGTGGCGCTGTGCAGTTCGTCAAAATCCCGGACTTGTTGCACGGGTATTCCGGAAAAAAGTTCTCGGATTTCGTTCTCGGAAATTTTTCCTGAACTGGATTCCGCGGGGTCTATATTGACCGTGAAGTTGGCAAATCGTCTGGCCCCGGCCGGCAATCGCGTTACCGAGTTCTCCGCTATATTTTCTGGAGATACCGCCTTCGATGATCCCGCGGGGTGGTACATCCGGTAGGTCCCCGGAATCAAGGTCTCTTTAAAAATTGCCTTCGAGTCCGCTGTTTTTTTAATGGCGGTGATCCGGCCGTCAGGGGATTCCACCCAGGTGAGATCCCCGGCGTCGTTCAAAACGATGGGTTCGCCGATCAGCAAATCCTGCCGGGTGATGCTTTCCAGGCTTTGCGCAATATAACGGACCCAGCGTTGCACCCAGGGCAGGAAGGTCGGTTGAATGGGAAACGTATTCCAATCCCGGTCAATGCTGGAAACATAAAGCACCACTTTCCCCCTCCCAAAATTCGATTCGACGACTGCGGGGAATTGATTGGTGAATTTCATGGGGGTCGTAAATTCTCTTCCTGGCCGCGGCTCCACGCTGTAGATCGAACTGAAACCGATTCGACTCATGGCTTTCAGGGTTTTATCTGAGAAAACTTTTAGAACTTTATGATCGCTGGTTTCGGCCAACAGCCGAAAGGGTTCGCCATGCTGTGCCACCTGGTTGAGGGCTTGCAATTTTACCGGCAACAACACGCCCATTTTATCGTTGTAGAAAGTGGCATCGACCTGGTCGCCCAGGGCTATGAATAGAGCGCCGCCGTTTAAGACGAATCGCTCCAGTTCCCGTTCGTAGCCGAAAGGAAGTTCGCGCACATTGCACATCATCACCACCGAGAAACTGTCCAGGTCGCGGTGCGGCAACTCGGATAAAGTGGACACGGTGGGCTCGATATCAGACACGGCGGCGGAAAAAGGATTCAAGGCTTTTTCCACATAAAAAGATTCGTTCTGGTGTGAAACGCCTCTCGGGTCGCCGTCGATCACCAGTACTTTGATCTTCTGATCTGGCTGATAGGAAAATAATCGGCGGTTGTCCACGGTGAGAGCATCGCTTTGAGTTTCGACCCTGCCCGTCAATGCGATACTTTTCAGGTACGGAAAGGTGAATACTTTTTCAACCCGCCCGCCCGCTGGCAAATCAAGGTAATCCTCGCCTACCTTTTTACCGTTGACGGTCAGCGTGATGAGGATTTGCTGGAGGGGACGGTCCTTCAGCAGATTGGTGACTCTGGCTTGAACCCGGATGACGCGACGGTTGGTGAGGAACTCCTGCGAGAGCGCAACTTTTTCCACCAGGGTTTCATTCAATCCCTGTTGCCTGCTGAATAAATCGATGATTGTTACGGCGGTGGACCCGTTGCCTGGCGGGAGGGCTGGGAAGTCGGACCAGCCGTTGCTGTCCAAATCCGTCAGAATATAAATTCTCTTCACTGCCTGTTCCGCCACACTCAATTGCCGGTACGCCAAAGCAACGGCCTGACCCAGTTGAGTGGTCTGGTAGGACGGGCGGGTGCCTTGCAGTCGCTTCAGTATTTGCTTGGGTTCGGTGGTCCAGTCCATGGCAACCCGTGGCGGGTTGGAGGCCAGGATCAGGCTGTAGGTGTTGTTGGGCCGGGCCCGGTCCAACCAGGTGGTCATCAAGTCGACCGCATGATCGTACAGACTTTGGTCCGTTCCCGTCATGGCCATGCTGTAGGAGTCGTCCAGAATCAGCACATTTGCGGTGGGCTTGGAAGGCAGGAACTGCGCCATCGGACTGAATGAAAAAATGGGATTGGCCAGGGCCAGGCTCAGGCAGGCGATGGCTAGGCATCGAAACAGTAATAGCAGGAGACGGTTGGGACGTGATTTTTTGACCGAGCGTTTTTTGATCTGTTGCAACAGGTAAACCGCCGAAAATTTAATATGGGATTGCTGGCGGCGGGTCAGCAGATGAATGAGAATGGGCAGGCCGATTCCCAGAAGGCCGAACAGGAATCCGGGTGAAATAAAATTCAGATTCATACTTTGTGCAAACTCTTCCGTCGAAGCAGGTAATAACGCAAGGCCTGCTCCAGAGGAGTGGCCGTGTCGAGGAACAGATAGTCCACTCCAATAGTGGGGCAAGTTTTTTGGAAGGACTCAATCTGCTCCTGAATGGCCTTTTGATACTGGTCCCGAAAATCCGCTGGATCCAGGCTTTGGCTCGCGTCGTCTTCCAGCGATTCAAAAACCACATCCCCCTCAAACGGCAAAGTTATTTCATCAGGATGCAGGATTTGAAACACCATCATCTCCAATCCCCGCGAGCAAATCAGACGAAACGTTTTAAACAGATCGTCGTGGGGCGCCAGCAAATCGGAAATGAGAATCAGCATGCCTCGTCCGGGCAACCGCTCTATGAGCTCTTCCACCACCGCTTCAAATCTTGTATTTCCTTTAAACTCAATTAGGTCCAGCCCATGGAGCAGGTGTTGAAAATGCGACGGCTTGGACCGGGCAGGAATGTGCGACACCACGCGTTCGTTGAATGCAGTCAAGCCCACGGCGTCGAACTGCTTGAGCAGGAGGTAAGACAAGGCCGCCACCAGCGTGCGGGCGTAATCTCCTTTGGATAGCGCGGCCGTCTTGTTAAAGGGCGACTGATAAGCCATGGAACTGCTGACATCGAGTAGGATGGTACACTTCAGGTTGGTGGACTGTTCAAACTGTTTGACCTGATATTTATCGGTTTTGCCCACCACCTTCCAGTCGATATGACGAATGTCATCGCCGGGCGAATAATCCTTGTACTCGGCAAATTCGACACTGGACCCCCTGTGGGGACTGCGATGCTGGCCCGATAAAAGCCCTTCCACCAGTTTGGTGGCCCGGATGCTGAGGCTGGAAATTTCCGTGAGGATCTCGGGTTGATATTTAAAATGGGTTGATTCAGCCATTGGATTCACCGGGGCCAGGGATAGGGCCGTAGCAAGTTTTGGTCGCAGGGGATTAAAAATTCAGCTTGTGTCCCTATTGTATTCTTTCCTGAGAGGACATCAACTTGTGATTCCTGGAAACCAGGAAATCAGGAGTGCCCAATGCCCTTGTTTAGCATAAATAATTATGTTTATTGACATTATAGAACATGTCTTTACAATTGTATTATGGCTTATTACATTAATTTCTTTAACGGCCGGTTCGGCCCTGCTAACAAAATAGAATGAAGGTTGGTTTTATGAAAAGGCCATTCAACGATGAGCCGGTGGAGGTCCTGGTAAAAAAGTTGTTGTCCCCGTGCGGCTCCATTTTAGACCTCCGGTTGAAATACCTGGGCGATGCCGGCCTGGAGTACATTGCCGGCACTGAGGAGTTGCAAGGATTGCGGGAGTTGAATCTGGAGCGCAATGAAATCACTCCTAAAGGTATTCAGGCGTTGGCCCAATCAAAAGTGATCACGCAATTGACCACCCTGCATCTGGAACGCAATGACCTGGGAGATGCCGGCGCGAAAATCATTGCCGAGTCCACTAACTTTTCCCATCTTAAATATTTAAATCTCTGGAAAAATAAAATTGGGCCGGAGGGAGTTCGTTCCCTGGCGAGTTCCTTACTTTTGTCGGGCCTGGAAACCATGGATCTGGCTCAAAACCAAATAGGAGATGCGGGAGCAAAAGCGCTGGCGGAAACACTGACTCTTTCAGGATTGAAGTATCTCGATGTTTACGGAAACGGCATCACGGAAGCAGGGCAGAAAAAGCTAAAAGGCTGTGAGCTGTTGGGTCGTATTCAGGATTTGATCTTGGCTTGATACAACTTTGAGGAGGGCGGTCCATTGGAACATAAAATATTTTCGCCGGCCAAAATCAGGATAGGAGTGGGCTCGTGGTTGATATTTGTTTTTGCGGCAGGTATTTTTATCGGGGGTGTTTCATCGGTCGCGGCTCGCGGCGCTTCTGGCATTGAATCTTCTTACGGCAGTGAACCCGAAAGCGGCGGGATTGTGGAGAGCGTGAAATCTTTTTTTGAAGGCATCGTGTCGTGGATAGGGGGGCTGGTCGGAGGTTTGATCGACGGAATGAACGCGATCTTTGGTTTCGAAAGGGGAGAAGGTTCTCAGGCCATGTTCGGTACTATGTTTTACCTTTTCCTAATAGTGGTTTTGCTTTTTGCCGGGAAATTCGCCTTCAACATCATACGGGACACCGTAAAAAGCGTGATCCCAAAAGGTGGACCCAGCAGGCCGCGACGGCCTAAAGAAAAATAAAAGGTTTTCCACCCTGATCCGTCCTTCAGTTTTGCGGCATCTTTGAGCTTGCCCATCCGGCGGCCGACAAGCTCACTAGAGAGTTCTGATTTTCATCGAAAAATTCCCTGACTTTTGCCATCCCCGCCTGATAGTCCTTTCTTGAAAACTCCTGATATCCCGGTCCCTTGTACCTCTGAGAAAATATCGACAATCGTTGTGCGGTGCGCAAATTGTGGCGTTGCCGGTAAGCCTGGGTCTGTTGCGGCGAAAGTCCCGTGACCGGAGGAAACTGCCGGTACTTCAGCAAATTTAAAAAAGCTTCGTCTGTTTGCTGTTTTAGAGGAGGCACCAGGTTGACTCCAGAGTGTTCCAGCAGGGCACGGTCGTCGGTGATGATGGGAGCGTCTTTCAAGAGCGAGGCAAGCGCGGTTCCATCCGTCAGATAAAAATCCATAAAATCCAAAAAATCGTAAACGCCTATCTGCTCGCTCATCTTTCTGCTGGAAGGTAATTGCAAACGTCGGTCGAAAAGATTTTTATCCAGAGACACGGGCCGGTCTGAGCCGACCAACAAGATAATCCGGGTCAGAAAACTGTTCCAGACTGAGGTGTGGAGGAAAGCGGATTGAAAAGTTTTGATCATGGCTCTGGAGTCGGCGGCGCTCACCAGGTGAAGCGGCAACCATTGCATCATGATGCCCCCCGGTTGCAAGCGGCGCCGGGCCAAATCGTAAAACTCCCGGGAATAGAGATTATTCACCCCCGCTTGCACCGGCGACATGGGTTCCAGGGTGATGACGTCGTAGCGTTTTTCGGTCCAACGCAGGTACTGGCGTCCGTCCTGCACAATCATGTTCACGTGAGGCCGATTGAGGACATCATGGTTCCATAAAGAAAACCACGGCGCGAGGGTCAGGACGTTGCGGTCGATTTCCACCCCGTCGACAGTGACGCCGGGGAATCTGGATACCGCGCCCAGTGTGCTTCCGGTTCCAAATCCAATGACCAGGGCTCGTTTGGGGTCGGGGTGGAGCATCATCGGGACCCACCCCATGGCTTGCATGTAGGCACTGCCGCCGATGGCATCGGAGGCGGTGGCGGTACTGAACCCATCCACATAAAGAGTGCGCGCCGCGGTTTTTCGATCTTCCACCACGCTCAAGGTGCTGAAATTGCCCTCCTTGTATTCCAGTAATTGAAGATCGTCGGCGGCAACGTTGATCTCGATCCGGGCAAAATTATGATGGCCCAATTGCTGAGCGGACGTTTGTGGTGCGGCCAAAAAATACCATGCGACCAGGACTGCGGACAAGCCCGCAAAGGAGGTGGCCCAGCCTCGCAGTCGTCCCTGCAAGTGCCAGATCAACGCCGCCATGCTCAGCGTTATTAAAATCGCATAAAGAATAAATAGTGAAACTTTAATGCCGAAAAGAGGGATGAGAACGAAGGGAGTGAGCGCGGTTCCCACAATGGCGCCGGCAGTGTTCACCGCATAACTGTTGCCGAGGGTGCGGATGACCGTGCCGAACAGGGTGAAGTTGATTTGATTGGCCAGCGGAAACACCAAGCCAAAACCCAGGGTGGGCAGAAACATCAAGCCGAAAGCGAACAACGATCGCACCATCAGGGTGCGGGAGGCGGTGTTCTCCAGATCATAAAACAAATGGTCGGCCTTCAGAGTCCAGTCGGTCAGTTGGTCGAACCCGGGCAGAATCAACAGGCAAAATACACCGATGGCCAGCTCCACCATGATAAATTTGATGATCCAGCGGGAAGAGCCCAGCAACTTTTCTGAGATCAAACTGCCGAGCGCGATGCCAAACAGAAAGGTTGCCAGGATCAATGCGAATGAATAAAGCGAACTGCCCAGGGGAAAAACCAGAATGCGTGTCCACAATATTTCACTGGACAAGGCCACCCCTCCGGAATATCCGAACAGGATGAGCAACAACCAACTGAGGCCCCGGTCGGGAGTATTTTCTGGCGTGAAGGGAGTTTTGGATTGTTCGTCTTTTATTTTGGAGTTGGCCTGCGGTGCATCGCGCCAGAAAAAGCATAGCAGAAATATCAGAATATTGAGGCCGACGGCGCTCCACAGCGTCCCTTGAACCCCCAGCCAGCGGGTGGTAAAAAACTGTGTGATCACACATCCAAACACGGCGCCAAAAGTATTCAGGCTGTACAGCAATGAGATCTTTTTAAAAATATTTCCGCCGTGGTCACCCACAGCCCAGGCGCCGATGATAGGAAGCGTCGCTCCCATCAAAAAAGTGGAAGGCAACATGAACAAGGCGCTCATCAGAAACTCTGCGCCATGAAGCCAGCCTTCGTTGGCGGGCGAGGTGGAAATCACCAGGGGATAGAGCCATTCCATAGCCGTCAGCAGAACGGGGAATATCAGGCCGTAAATTCCGATCAGGCCTTCCAGGATTCCATACAAGCGGACCCGGTTCGGTGATCCGGAGGACCGGTTGAGGTAGCGGGACAGGTACCAGGCCCCCAGGGCCAGGCCGGTCATAAACGCGCACAACACGGCGCTGATCGCGTACAAGGTGCCGCCAAACAGCAGGGTCAACTGCTTGATCCAGAGGAGCTCGTAGGTCAGACTGGTCCATCCGGAAAGGAACAGGCAGATGAATGGAATGGTTCGGGACGAAGTCATGGACCCAATGAGTTTGAAGACAACAGATGTTTTCAGGTGATTTTCACACACCGCTGATGAGGAGTCAACGCGCCAACTTGAAACCGCCGGGGAGAGGTGGTAGCCTTGGGTTAAATATAAAATTGAGCGTGGATTTAATATTTGTGGACCTCGCAGAAGGGGTCCGGTATGATCCCGGATTCACCGAAACTTGGAGTTTATTGATGGCAGAAAAATTTAGAAAAATGTTTTTCCCGGTGTGGGCCTTGTGTGCGTTTCTTGTGTGTGGACAAACTCATGCCGAAAGTTCCGTGATCGATCTGGATATTCCTGACGTGGTGGCCAAAGTGAATGGCGTCGTGCTGGATTCGGGCTATGTCAAGTTCAGGCTTGATCTGGATTCCAAAAACAGGCCGAAAAAACTGACCCGGTCTGAAATGAAGAAACTTGCCACGGAAATCATCGACAAGGAAGTTGTGCGGGAACTCATTTATCAGGAAGGAAAATCAGGAAGCTCTCCGGTGTCCCCGGAAACCATTCAAAAAGAGTTGGAGCGTTATATAAAAACTTTTAAAAGTGCGGAAGAGTATGAGAAGGCCTTGCAGGCGCGGAATATCTCGGAGGCCGATCTTAAAAAAACCATCGAGGTGGACATCCTGGCCAAAAATCTTCTGGATCGGCAGGTTAAAGGAAAGATTCAGATTGAAGATGCCGAGGTCAAACAATTCTTTGAAGCTCAAAAAGAAAGGTTCAACCGCCCCGAGTCTTTTCGCGCCCAGCATATTTTTATTCCTTACGTGCCCATGGAATTTTTGCAAAACTTGAGCGAGGAGGAGTTGAGTTCAAAGGCTGAAGGTTACAGAAGCGCAGCCGAGGGAAAAATCAGAGAGATTGAAGCGAAGGTGAAAGCGGGCGAAAAATTTGCTGAGCTGGCCCGAACCCACTCCCAGGATGTCGGCTCGGCCGCCAATGGCGGGGATCTTGATTTTATTTATCTGGGGGTTTTTGATTTGGCTTTTGATGAGGCGGTAGCCAAATTAAAAATTGGTGAGGTCAGCCAAGTGGTGGGAACTCGTTTTGGGTACCATCTCATAAAATTGAACGAGCGGCGGCCGCCGGAACAAGCCACTTTTGAGGTGATGAAAGAGGAAGTTCAAAAATACCTTTTCATGGCCAAGGCTCAGAAGCTGGTAGGGAAATACATCGAGGGTTTGAAGGGCAAA
>SMVS01000138.1 GCA_004357435.1 Nitrospina sp.
GATTAACTTTCACGCTCTTGGAGGTACTGTGCCAGCGTATAATGTTCTTGTGGCGGCGGAATTTCATAATATCGCCGAAGCAATGGAAGGTGAGGTTGCCTTGCGGTTGGAAGAGGCCTGTTTCGAAAGGATTCCGACCTTGAAGACCGCTTGGGAAATTAAGGTGGAGGCTCCCGACGAAACGGAGGCCAAAAACGACGCCGTGGATAAATTCATTAATGTGGTCCGCACTTATCCATTTGAATTGAAAATGCTGGTGCACGCGGGTACGGGACAGATCCTTCGCAAGAAAAAAGTATTCGAAGCCTGAACCAGCCTGCGGTTGGCCCCTTAACAGAGGAGGCCGGCAGCTAAACTCTGAACCATGCGGTTGTTGGGCGCCAGCAGAGTGTGCCCCCTTCAGCTCCGGCGCTTCGCCGGGCAGGGAGCGAACAATATAGGGTGAAGCCATGAACCTGATTTTAAACAGCTATTGCAATTTGAAGTGCAACTACTGTTTTGCAGATGAATACATGGAGGAAACCGTGCGGACGCCGGGCAAATCCATGGAGTACGATTATTTTATAAAAGAGATGTTGCCCAAGATTAAAAATGCCGCAGTCATCAATTTCATGGGCGGCGAACCCACTCTCCACCCCGATTTCAATCAAATCTTTGATGCCACGCTGAACGCGATGTCACCTTATTCCAACCTGGGGCTATTCACCAACGGCCTGATGCCGGACCGGGTCCTGCCGCTTTTGGAAGAGACCGTGGGTATCAATGGCAGTATCAAACACCATATCAACTTTTCCGTCCTCCTCAACTGGCAGACGCGGGACAACATCTCGGAAAAAAATCATGAGCGCTGTCAGGAGGTGGCACGGCACCTGCTGAAAAAAAATGGCTATGGGGTGACTTTCAGTATCAATCTTTATTCCAAGGACCAGGACCTGGCAACTCAATGCGCTGAAATTGACGCCATTTATCAGGGAATTGGGCTTCCCAAAGACAAGACCTACCGGATTAGAATCAGCCCGGCATTTCCTATTGTCGGCGAGATCGACAACGTTTATCTGCCGATTCGGGATTTCCCCAAGGTGGGCCGGCAAATGCTGAGCCTTCTCAAGCAATACCCGCAAATGTGTTTTCGTTTCGACTGCTCGTTCCCCCCCTGCTTTCTGGATGAGATCGAGGCCGAGGAATACTCTCTCGTGGAAAGATTCTATTATCACGGCTTCAAGCAGGTGCCGGACCTTCGGGAATGGCAGACCCAGCAAATCAATTTCGGGTGCGCCGACGGCAGTCCCATGGATATCGATTCCAAGGGAGATTGCTTCAACTGTTTTCCGTTTCACAACTATAAATTGGGCAATGTTTCAGAGTTCAAGGAAATCAACCCCATCACGGAAGCCAGGATGGGGTCAAAATTCCTAAACCATGTGTTTGAAAAAACCGAGGCCAAGGAGCCCTGCCGCTCCTGCCCGCATTACATGGTCCGCTGTTCGAGTGGTTGCTTTGCGTATAATTTTGTTGAGGCGTGACGGACGGAAACCCGTTCCATCGAGGTGGCCTGGCTACAGTGAGGACCCGGTAAACCCCGGGGCCCGGTCCTCGCCAAATTCGTTGCTGATAAGGACCAGGTGATGTCCTTCAGGAGTCTCCACCGGACCGTACAAAACTCCACGTTCCATTTTTAAATCCAGGAGAGCCTCCCGGATGATCCGCTCCAGTTCATGATTTTTTAAAACCGGCTCATACTTTTTGTGGCGTGGATCGTCGGAGCTCAACTCCACCCAACCGAGGTTGCCGCCATCTTCCTTGGAAGAACACGAGCTGTATTTTTCAGCCAACCGCATCAGCATCTGTATTTTTCCTTTAGGAGATTTAGCTTCGTCAATAGTGCTTTTCAAAAGGTCTGCAACTTCCTTTTTATCGACAACGATGTGCCGAATTTGAATCCGGTGCGAGAATCCAACCATAATCTTCCTCTTCAAAAAAAGAATGGACGCGCGTCGAAACGCAAGATCATTAGTGACGTTAAAATTTTTTGTGCCCCCATACTAATGCATTTTCTATTAGAATTCCAGAACGCATCATGACGACAGTCCCTGCCAAACTCATACTGGCTTCACAATCCCCCCGCCGGACCACCTTGATGACGGAAGCGGGATACGAGTTTGACGTCCAACCCGCGGCCATTGAGGAGAAGGTGGACCCCACCCAAACTCCGACCAACAATGCCATGGCCCTGGCCCTCCAAAAAGCGCGCTGGGTGGCTTCCCGGCAAAAGCGCTGTTTTGTGATCGGCGCCGATACGCTGGTGGTCCTCGACGAAAAAATCATCGGCAAGCCGACCGACCCGGATGACGCCGAGCGGATACTCACCCGGATCAGCGGCCGTCCGCATCAAGTCATCACCGGCGTGGCCGTCATTAATCCGGAAAGCCAGTCCTTTACAGACGCCACGGCGTCCACCGTCCAGATCAAAACTTTGACTCGCGAGGAAATCCGGGCTTACATCAAAACCGGAGAGCCTATGGACAAAGCCGGAGCTTACGCCATCCAGGGACAAGGCGCATTCATGGTGACGTCCTGGTCGGGACCGTTCGACAACATCGTCGGCCTGCCCGTCGATTCCCTCCGCACCCTCCTGCGGGAAGCGGGTTACCGGCACCCATCCAAATGAAAATAAAACACTTGACAAAATAACCACTACGTCATTTTAAAATAATATTTTTTTACAAAATTTACTTGCAGAGAATTTCTTTTGAGACATACTGTTAATGATCTTACGGAACCGCTCAAATTTGCACGCATGAGCAAACTCAAGGTGAACGATGCCATCAGAAAGCAATTCAATGGAAGTCCAGGGCCATTGCCAGAAGTGCGAGGCCCCTATGTTTCTGAACCACTGTTCGGATTGGTACGGCAATACCATCCTGACCTTGAATTGCTGGAACGGGCATTACAAGTGGATCGACATTCAGAATTTGGAAAAGACCCTGCACATTGATCCGGAAACAAACGTGGTCACTTATATTGGATTTTTCGATGCCGCATGAACCGCCAACCTGCCTCCATACCCAATAAAACCCTGCAGAGCCTCATTTTTGCGCTGATCATTTTTTATTCGACGAACGCCTCCACCCAAACCATTCCCAAGGCTCCCCCCGGCATGGTTTACGTTCCGGAAGGCTATTTCCAAATGGGCGATTCTTCCAGCGAAGCGGAGGACGCCAAGCCCATGCACTTTGTCTACACCTCGGCATTTTTCATTGACCAATACGAAGTCAGCAATCTTGAGTATCAAAATTTCATGGAAGCCACTCAGCACCCTCCGCCACTTTATTGGGAAGACGAACACTTCAACAAACCCGATCACCCCGTGGTGGGGGTGAGCTGGTTCGACGCGATGGCTTTCGCGCGATGGAAAGGCCGCCGACTGCCCACCGAAGCGGAATGGGAAAAAGCCGCGCGCGGCAACGATGCCCGCCTCTATCCCTGGGGAGAAAAATGGAGCAAAGGATTTGTCCTGCATTTCGTGAATGTGTTTGGCATGGAAGACCAATACGAATTCACCGCTCCGGTCAATTACTATCCATCGGGCAGCAGTCCGTTTGGCGTGATCAGTATGGCCGGCAATGTTTGGGAATGGTGCCTGGACTGGTACGATAAGGATTATTATCGGATCAGCCCGGAGTTGAATCCGGAAGGCCCCCCGCCAGCCGCTGAAAAAAAAATGAAAGTCCTGCGGGGCGGCTCCTGGGTCAATAGTATCGACGGGGTCCAGGTCATTCAAAGAAGCCGCAACCTGCCCACCAGCAAAAAAACCATCTACGGATTCCGCACCGCTCTGCCGGCACCCTAGATCCCGCGCTTAAAAATTAGCCTCACAAAGCGGTTGACAGCGCTACCGGGAAAGTTTTATTTTTAATCTCTAATCACACCAACCGGCCACAAACCGGAATATCAGCTTTTGGAAAGAGGGTCACATGGTTCAACGCATCGATTTCAAGGCAGGGGTTTTTCTCACTTTATTGACTTTAATCATCGGCGGGTCCTCCCAGGCCTTGGCCCACGGCGGACACCAGCACGAGGACGGACCGGGCATTTCACTCCCTCAAGTCCTGGCCCAGGTCAACGGCGCCGACATCAAAAAGGAATCGGTCTGGAACGCACTGACCCAGAGAGTAAAAAAATACAAGGCGCGCGGGATGGCGTTGACGCGGGAACAGGAGAGAGTCGCGGCCCAACAGCTGGTCGAGGATCAAATCAATCTCCATCTGTTTTTGCAGAAAGCCAAGGCCCTGGGAATCACCGTGTCCGAAGAACAGGCGAGGCTGAAACTGGCTGACGTTAAATCCGGATTCAAATCTGAAAAAGCTTTTCAAAAGAAACTTGAGAAAAAAAATATCTCCCTGGAGCAATACCGGAAAAAAATTAAAGAAGACCTGCTGGTGGATGGAGTGATCCAAAAGGAAATTCGGGAGAAGATACAAATCACCGATTCAGAGGCCCAACAATATTTTGAAAAAAATAAAAGTAAGTTCTCCACCCAGGAGAAAAGGCGGGCCAGCGTCATCCTCATCAAGGTAGATTCTAAAAATGGCGGTGATAGGGAAGCCCGGAAAACCCTGGAAAAAATCCAGGCCAAACTTCAGGAAGGCGGGGATTTCGGCGAGCTGGCACGGCAGTTCTCGCAAGACACGCTGGCCAAGCGCGGCGGCGATTTGGGTTTTTTCACCCAGGACCGCATGTTCGCCGCGTTCAGCAAACGGGCGTTTAAATTAAAGGTGGGTGAAGTGAGCGACGTGTTTCAAACCCGGCACGGACTTCAGATTCTAAAGGTCACCGGCAAAAAAGAAGCGTCGACCGGCACATTGGAAGGCGAGAAGGAAAACATTAGAAAAATTCTGACCGACAAGAAAACTCAGAAACAAAAGCGCGCTTACCTGCAATCCTTGAGAAAAAACGCCAAAATCAAAATCTACTTCTAACCCCAGCCTACGGCTGGAGGCAAGTGGGTCAGACTTCAACTTGCACTTAACATTTGTTGGGCATGCCGCTAGCGCATAGAACTCTTGCCCCTCCCGCAGGGAGCCGGCGCTTCGCCGGTTACTTTTTGGCGGATTTTTTGTTTTTGCCCGGTTGCACCTGATTCAACTTGCGCTTGACGATTTTCCCCTTGTCGCGCTTGAAATCCACTTTCAAATAAATCGTATTGGGATGGACCTTGTGGACCACGGCATCCTTTTTCTTACCCGCGAAATCGATTTTGATCTTGTCCCCAACTTTCATGAAACCCCCACAATAAAAATATTTTTGGAATTCTCAAAATGTTACCCACTCGTGTGATTGAAGTAGCAAAGACTAGTTTAAATAGCCAACCCTGTCAAACATTTCTTGGGCGATGCTGGCGCGTGGGTGCCATCCCCGCCAATCTTTGATACAATCGGTGAAATTCACCCGGAACCCACTCGGGCTCACTCCGGCCCGCCACTCACCGAACCCATGAATTCTCCAGCCTATGCCCAGGTGGTCTTCAACCTGCCCTTGCAGGATGCGTTCACCTATGAAATTCCGCCGCAATTCACCGGTCGGGTGGAAGTGGGCATGCGCGTGCTGGTCCCCTTCGGCAAACGCAGCATCACCGGGTACGTGGTCGAACTGACCGACACTTTTGATAAAAAATTTACTCTAAAAGCCATCGCTGATCTGCCGGACTCCGCACCGGTGATCTCCGCGGAACTGCTGTCCCTCACCCACTGGATGGCCGATTACTACCACGCGGGATGGGGAGAGACGATCAAGGCGGCCCTGCCTGGCGGGCTGGACGAAGAATCGCACGAAGTCTTTTCGCTCACCGAAAAAGGCCAAGTCGACACGCCGGATCTGCCAGCCAACACCCGGCGGCTGTTATTTGCATTGCGCGGCAAAAAGAACCAGACCCAAAAACAACTCCGTAAAACCCTGCAAAAAAATTTCAGCGCCCACACGCTCAGCCAACTGCGGCAAGACGGTTACGTGCGCTCCGAAATCAAACTCCGTAAAAGTTCGGCCGCTTATATTCAGGAAAAGCAGGCGCGCGTGGTGTCACCGCCCCCCACCGGGAATCCCGTGGACACCCTGCTCAGCCGCAGTCCCCGGCAAAAGGAGGTTTATGAAATTTTGCTGAAAGGGGAATGTCCGATCTCTGAACTGGCGCAGAAGGTGCCCAACTATTCCGCGGCGCTCAGACAACTCATTCAAAAAGGACTGGCGGAAACCTTCATCCTACGGCAGAGTCGGCAGGCGGTCGAATCGCCGTCACCTCTGCAAGCCAATCCAGACGCGCCGTTCCAGTTCACCCCCGATCAGGAAAAGCTCTACCGGCGCCTGTGCGAATCGCTGGCGGGCAATCAGGGGCAAACCTTTTTACTGCATGGCATCACCGGCAGTGGCAAAACGGAAATTTACATCCGTTGCATTCAGCAGGCGTTGCAACTGGGGCAGACCGCGATCATGATGGTTCCGGAAATTTCCCTCACCCCGCAGACGGTCCACCTGTTTCAAAAACGATTCGGCGAGGAGGTCGCCATCCTGCACAGCGGCCTTTCCAGCACCGAACGTTTTCTGGAATGGGATAAAATCCGCGCTGGCAAGGTGTCGATCGTGATCGGCGCCCGGTCGGCAATCTTCGCGCCGTTTTCCAATCTCGGTATCATCATCATCGACGAAGAACACGACACTTCCTACAAACAGGACTCGTCCCCGCGTTACCACGCGCGCGACACGGCCATTGTGCGCGCCCGTCTGCAAAAAGCGCTGGTCGTTCTGGGCTCGGCCACGCCGTCACTGGAGTCACGCTGGAATGCCGAAACCGGAAAATACCATTACCTCTCGCTGGACCAGCGCATCGGCGATCGCTTCCTGCCCCTGGTACGCCTGATCGACATGAAAAAAGAACGTGAAGAATTCAAAAACTTCTCCATCCTTTCCACCACTTTGAAACGGGCTGTGCTGGAACGGTTGGCCAGGAAGGAACAGATTTTCCTGTTTCTCAACCGGCGCGGCACCGCCAATTATGTGCTGTGCCGCGGTTGCGGCTTTGTGTTCGACTGCCCGCGGTGCAGTGTCTCCCTCACCTTCCACGGCCAGACCAAGCTCATGATGTGCCACTATTGCAACTACACGGCGGTCATGCCCAAAGGTTGCGTCGACTGCGGCGGTGACGTCATCCGGTTCAGTGGATTCGGCACCCAAAAGCTGGAGGCCGAAGCACGCAAACTGTTTCCTTCCGCCCGCATCATGCGGATGGATCGTGACACCACCCGCGACCGCTCCACCTACGAAACCGTCTTTCGTGACATGAACGCCGGCAAGATCGATATCCTGATCGGAACCCAGATGATCACCAAGGGTCATGATTTTCACAACGTCACCCTGGTGGGAGTGGTCTACGCCGACCAGTCCCTACACATTCCCGATTTCAGATCCAGCGAGCGGTCGTTTCAACTGCTGACGCAGGTGGCGGGACGCGCCGGGCGCGGCCAAGTGCCCGGCCTGGTGATCGTCCAAACCAATAACATGGACCACTACGTTTACGATTTTGTCCGCACCCACGATTACCAACGGTTTTACGAGCAGGAATTGTCTGTCCGGAAACGGTTGCACTTCCCGCCCTTCACGCGGCTGGCCACGCTGGCCATTGAAGGGGAGGATGAGCAACAGACCGAAGCCGCCGCGCAGAAGGTTCGGCGGTTGCTGGGGCCGGTCATCGAACAAAGCTCCGGCGTGGAATTGCTGGGCCCGGCCCGGGCCGCCCTCTACCGGCTCAACGAAAAATTCCGCTGGCACATCATCCTGCGCGCGGAGGAAACCCAAACCCTGCAAGCCACCCTCAAGCAATGTTCCCAGTTATGGGCAGGACTCAAATCATCCTTCGGGAAAATAAAAATTACTCTCGACGTCGATCCGATCAATATGCTTTAGGCCGGCGGCAGGTCGCTGTGTTACCCTCTAGGCTTTTAACCGCGCTGACAAAGGATTGCAATGCTTCGCAAAGGTTACGATTGGGTTCTACGCTGGGCGGCCACGCCGTACGCGCTTCCCGCCCTGGGAGTGATCTCTTTCGTTGAGTCTTCCTTTTTCCCCATTCCGCCCGATGTGCTGTTGATCGCCATGGTGGTGGCCGTGCCGTCACGCTGGTTCAAGTTTGCGCTGGTCTGCTCCGTCACCTCCGTACTGGGCGGCATGTTCGGTTATTATTTGGGATACCAGTTCATGGATCTCGTCGGCCAGCGCATCGTTGAGTTCTACCATTTTCAGGACAAATTCGATAAAATAGGGGGATGGTATGAGCGGTACAACGCCTGGGCTGTCGCCGCCGCGGGGTTCACCCCGCTTCCTTATAAAGTGTTCACCCTGGCCGCGGGAGCTTTTAAAATTGATTTTTCGATTTTTGTTTTCGCTTCCGCCGTCAGCCGGTCGGCCCGGTTTTTTATCGTGGCCTTCCTGCTCTATAAATTCGGCCCGGCTTTCAAAGCGCTCATTGAAAAATATTTCAACCTGTTCAGTTTTGTGTTCTTCTTTTTACTGATCTTTGGTGTCGTTCTGCTTAAATATATTCTTTGAAGGGAGTCGGGCTTATGGACCCGCACATTGTGGTTTTGATCACCGCTGGTTCCAAGGAAGAAGCCGATCAACTGAGCCGTGGGCTGGTCGAGGAAAAACTGGCGTTCTGCGTCAACAGCGTACCGGGCGTTCAGTCCACCTATTACTGGGAAAACAAACTGTGCGTCGATGCCGAGTTTCTTTTGATTGCGAAAACGCGCCGGGACCGGTTTGAGGATTTGGAGCAATGGGTGCGCGCCAATCACAGCTACGACGTTCCCGAAATAATCGCCCTGCCCATCGTTGCGGGATCGAAGCCTTATTTAAAATCCATCGACGATTGGATCAACCAAAAAAATTAGAATGAGTCAAATTCATATTCCAAAAGGCTGGGAGATGCCGGAGAACGAGATCACGCCGGAATCCGTTTATCTGAACCGTCGTGATTTCATAAAAGCTTCAGCGGCGGTGACGGCGTTTTCCGCGGGGCTGGTGACCGGATGCGCACCGGGCTCCGAGGACGTGTTCAAGGCCCGGCCCGAGATCAATCTCACGCCACTGGAAAAAGAGCTGTACCCCGCCCCGCGCACCACCCGTTACAAAATGGACCGCCGCCTGACCGGCGAAGAAGTCGCTGCCAACTACAATAATTATTACGAGTTCAGTGAAATCAAGGAAGACGTGGAGCATCACGCGCAGAAACTCAGCACGCGGCCGTGGCAGGTCGAGGTGACGGGCCTGGTGCATAAACCGCGCACCTTCGATCTCGACGATTTACTCCAACTGTTTCCACTGCAGGAGCGGTTTTACCGCTTGCGTTGCGTGGAGGCGTGGGCCATGGCAGTGCCGTGGACCGGGTTCCCCATGAAAGCCCTGCTCGATGCCGTGCAACCCATGTCCCAGGCCACTTACGTCAAGATGACTTCGTTCTACCATCCGTTCACCGCCCAGGGACAACTCGCCTTCTGGCAACCGTGGCCCTACACTGAAACGCTGACGGTTCAGGAAGCGGCCAATGAACTGACTTTTTTAGCCACCGGCATTTACGGCCACCCACTGCCTAAACAACACGGCGCACCCATCCGCCTGGTCGTTCCCTGGAAATACGGATTCAAAAGCAGTAAGGCGATTCAAAAAATTGAGTTCATCGATTATCCGCCCATGACGTTCTGGAACACTCTGCAGAGCCTCGAATACGGCTACGTCGCCAACGTCGACCCCGGCGTGCCGCATCCGCGCTGGCCGCAGACCAAAGAAAAAATGCTCGGCACCGGAGAAATCCACCTCACCCAGATGTACAACGGCTACGGTAAATTCGTCGCTGACTTGTACGCTTGATTATCCAGCCGATTGAGCGCAACGAAATCCAATGTAGTTGAATCTGCCGGCAGGCAGATCGTAGTTGCGGCGCGAGGCACGCAGGAAGTTGTCAAAATCCTTCCACGAGCCGCCGCGCATCGACCGGTACTTGCCGGTGAATGGCCCTCGCGGGTCCTGCTTGCGGCTGGCCGCGTAGTAGGCATCCCCATAATAATCGGCCACCCACTCCCAGACATTGCCCGCCGTATCGTACAAACCGAAGCCGTTCGGTTTTTTCTGGCCGACCGCGTGCGTGGTTTTGGCGGCGTTGTCCCAGTACCAGGCATGACCATCGTCCATCGCATCACCCCAGTAAAAAACTGTTTCGGTGCCGCCGCGCGCGGCTTTTTCCCATTCCGCTTCGGTGGGCAAACGCTTGCCGAATTTTTTGCAGTAGTCGCGCGCCTCATACCAGGTCACCCGCTCGACCGGCCGATTCGCGCCGGAAAAATCAGATGGATTGTCCGCCATCACTTTCTCAAATTTTTCCTGGGTAACCTCATAACGGTCAATCTGGAACGCAGACAGGTGAACGGTGTGCGGGAGTTCATCCGGCGATGCGTTTGATCCCATTTGAAACTCCCCGGCAGGGATGAGGACCATCGTTTTGCTTTGAGAAAACCCCTGGGGAGCCGTAGCAAAAATCAACGCCGGAAAAACCGCTATAAAAATTCGGAGAACATTGGAAACCAGGGAAGGTGAGACTATCCAAATCATTCCCCTCCTTGGAAAGGAATGCTTTGCATAAGCGGTGGTTTTGCTTTTGTAGTTGCTCGATTCATCGAGCTCAATCTTCTGCTGGAGCCAAAATGAAAAGCAAGCAAAGGAATAAGCCCCCCAGCCCCCTTCGGAGAAGGGGGAGCACATTGATCTCCCATTGGGACGTTGCGGTCGATTCAATATTTTTTTGTTATGCAAAGTTCTCCTTGGTAAGGGGAGAAAAAATAAGGCTTACAAAAGTGGCGAGCAGTCATTTTTTAAAAAACAGTTCGAGTTGGTTGGCGATGAACCCGGAAATAGCGCCGCCCGTTCCGGCCGCCATGATCAGGACATCCCGGTCGCCGGATTGGTGGCCGAGCCAGGCCCCAAGCAAAACTCCGACGCAGATGATGATCAGGTAGCGGCGGCCACCCAGCCAGCCGATCAGGGAACCGACCAAGGCTCCCAAGGCTCCCGCCACCAAGGTCAGGAACAGGCTGTCCACCACCACACCGATCAGAACGCCGGTGGTGCCGAGCAGGAGTGTCCCAAGATAAATGTTATTTTTATTTTTCATCAGGTTGCACCTGAAGGCAGAGGGGTCACACTCGGTTATGCGCTCAATACCGGTTGAACATGATGCGAGAGTTTAGCTTGTTGCATCTCCAGCAGGGAGTAATTTGCACTTGGAAGAAAGAGGATCACACTCTGGTTTTATGCCTGGCCGTTGTTGAACACACGATTGAGTAAAGACTAATTTGCGCCCAGCCGCAGGCTGGAGTTAGAGGTCTTTGAAAACGGCGTCGAGACTCTCGCGGGCATCCCCGAACAACATGCGGGTATTTTCTTTAAAGAAGAGTGGGTTCTGCACACCCGCATAGCCGGTGGCCATACTGCGTTTCAACACGATGGTGGTGGTGCTTTTCCAGCATTCCAGCACCGGCATGCCGGCAATCGGGCTGTCGGGATCCGTCTGCGCGGAGGGATTGACGATGTCGTTCGCGCCAATGACGATGGCGACGTCGATTTTTGGGAAGTCCTCATTGATCTCATCCATTTCGAAGACGATGTCGTAAGGCACTTTGGCTTCCGCCAACAAAACATTCATGTGACCCGGCATGCGCCCGGCGACCGGATGAATTCCAAACCGCACGTTGATCTTTTTTGCTCTCAGGGTTTTGGTGATCTCGCATACGATGTGCTGGGCCTGTGCCACCGCCATGCCATAACCGGGGATGATCATGATTTCTTTGGACTCCCTCATTAAATCCGCCACCTCTGAGGCCTGAATTGCGATGACTTCGCCCTGTTCACCTTCTTGAGCCGCGCCGCCGCCGCCCGTGGTGGTGCCGAAACCTCCGGCGATCACCGCAATGAACTTGCGGTTCATGGCGCGGCACATGATGTAACTCAGGATAGCGCCGCTACTGCCTACCAGAGCGCCGGTGACAATCAATAGATCGTTGCCGAGCATGAACCCGGTGGCCGCGGCGGCCCAGCCGGAATAACTGTTGAGCATCGAGACCACCACCGGCATATCGGCGCCGCCAATCGCCATGACCATATGAATGCCGAACAGCAAGGCGATGCCCGTCATGATCATCAAGGGCACCAGGCCTCCGCCATTACCGGATTGCTCGACAAACATTTTGCAAGCCCAGAAGGTTCCCAGCAACAACCCCAGGTTGAGCCAGTGGCGGGCGGGCAGTAGCATCGGATTGCCGCCGATCTTGCCGCTGAGTTTTCCGAACGCGATGACAGAGCCCGAGAAAGTGATCCCACCTATGAGGATTCCCAGGTAGGTCTCAATGGCATGAATGGTGTGTTCCACACCAGTAAAATGCACCGTGGCATCCATGAAATTGGCGTACCCGACCAACACGGCGGCCAAACCCACCAGGCTGTGCAGGATGGCGACCAACTCCGGCATTTGCGTCATTTGCACCCGCCGCGCCAGAAGCAAGCCAATGGAGCTACCAATCACCAGCCCGCCAATGAGAATTCCCAGGTTGGCAGTGATTCCGGCGATGGTGGCCACGAGAGCCATGAACATGCCCACCATGCCGTAAAGATTACCGCGCCGCGACGTTTCCGGGTGGCTCAATCCTCCCAGGGCCAGAATGAAAAGAATGGTCGCCCCAATATAGGATACGGTTACGAGTCCTGGATTCATTTAATCGCTTTCTATCGACGAAACATTTCAAGCATACGGCGCGTCACCGCGAACCCGCCTGCAATATTGATTGATGTGAGCAACACCGTCGCTCCGGCTATCCACATGATCAAGTTATCCGACGAACTGATCTGCATCAAGGCACCGATAATAATAATACTACTGATGGCATTGGTGACGCTCATGAGGGGCGTGTGCAAAGCCGGGGCCACATTCCATATCACCATGTAGCCGATAAAGCAGGCCAGCACAAACACCGTAAAATGAGCCATGAAGGAAGGCGGCGCGACGGCGCCTAATCCAAACAAGGCCAGCCCGCCTATTGCGAACGCCATCATGGGTCCCTTCGCGGAAGGCTTCTCCGCGGCGGCGGCAACTTTTTCCACCGCCGGTTCTTCTTTGGGTTTGGGCGGGGCCACGGAAAGTTTGGGCGCGGGCGGCGGCCAAGTCACCTCTCCATTTTTAACAACGGTCGCGCCACGAACCACTTCATCTTCAAAATCGACGACGGCGTTGCCATCCTTCGCCTTACACATATCGGTCATCAGGTGGCGTAAATTGGTGCCATACAGTTGACTGGACTGAGTGGCCAAACGGCTGGGCAAATCGGTATACCCGATAATGGAAACGCCGTGCACCTTGACCACCTTGCCCGCTTCGGACAATTTGCAGTTGCCGCCCTGCTCCGCGGCGAGGTCCACGATCACACTGCCGTTTTTCATTGAGGCGACCATTTCCGGCGTGATCAACTCCGGCGCCGGCTTGCCTGGAATCAAAGCGGTGGTGATGATGATGTCCACTTCCTTCGCCTGCTCTGCGAACAACGCCATTTCCGCTTCGATGAATTCCTTACTCATCACCTTGGCGTAACCGCCAGTGCCGGAACCCTCTTCCTCAAACTCAAGCTCCAGAAACTCAGCATTCATGCTCTCGACCTGCTCCTTAACTTCCGGCCGGGTATCGAATGCCCGGACAATCGCGCCCATGCTTTGGGCCGTGCCGATGGCGGACAAACCCGCCACGCCAGCGCCAATCACCATCACCTTGGCCGGTGGAATTTTACCCGCCGCCGTGATTTGACCGGTAAAAAAACGGCCAAAGTGTTGCGCGGCTTCGATCACTGCCCGGTAGCCCGCGATATTGGCCATGGAGCTTAAGGCATCCAGCTTTTGGGCGCGCGATATCCGCGGCACACTGTCCATGGCGATGGCGGTGACTTTTTTATCCGCTAATTTTTTCAGTAAATCCGGGTTCTGCGCCGGCCAGATAAAAGAGATGAGGATCTGGCCCGCCCGCAACAAGTCCACCTCCTCAGTATCCAGATCAGGATTATATTCCGGGGCACGGACTTTAAAAATAATGTCGCTACTCTCCCAAAGCGCCTTGGCATCGGCCACCACCGTGGCTCCCGACTTGGTGTAAGCGGCGTCCGAAAAACTGGCTTCCGCACCGGCACCGGACTGCACGGCAACCTCAAAACCCAGCTTGAGGAGATGAGGAATGACATCCGGAGTGGTGGCCACTCGTCTTTCGCCGGGATGAACTTCTTTGGGAATTCCAATTTTCATAGGATTACGTTTTTTAGTTTGATAGGGACTGGGTAGAAATGCACAGGAATAATAGCGAAAACTACCCGCATGTCAAAATTTTTTTGCAGGATTCCGCCGGAGCGAGGGGAAATATTGCAGAGTTGCGGAAACCTCACTCGTCCATATCGTCGAAGATGCCGGAGGCGAGGCTTTTGCGGGCGGTGCGGGCTTCCTGTTCGGCGCGGGTGATGCCTTGATCGTAATCGTTGTGATCGACAAACTTCAGCACCGGCGCCATTTCCGGGTGCCGCTTCAAATACAGTTTGGACAGGGTCTGGCAAATCCTCCGGTATTTCGGGTGGCCCGCCTTCTGAGTCCGAAGTTCGGTGAAATGGCCCAGCTCGCGCAGGTTCATGCCCATGTTCCAGCGAATGAGGTGGTTGAACAACGAGGCGTATTGCGCCTCCAGACGGAGCCCGGCGCGTTTCAAATCGTTGGTCAGCGCTTCCGCCCGCTCAAAACATTCCTGCACCACCTCGCCCTTGCCGATTTCCTGGATCTCCTCCGGGATGGTGTAGCCCAGCAACACGCTCATGTCCTGTCTCTGCTGGGTCAGCATGCGGTGCCTCTGCAGGTCGCGGTACTCAGCGAACCCGGCGATGATGTCGAAATGAATGGGATAACCGTATTCCAGACCGCGCCCCGGCCGGTCGCGTTTTGATTGGCGGTCGCCGATATAGGTGTCGAATATTTCCTGGCGCTTGTCCTCGGGCAGGGAACGCACCACCCGCCGAATCTGCTCTGTCGGATGCTGAACGTAGGGGAAAATCATCGCCGCCAGCATATTCATCTGATAGTCCTCCGGCCGGTCCACCAACAACACCACCTCCGGCGCGGTTGCGATCGGCTCCTGTCTGAACAACGCGTCGCACAGCCGGCGCATGTGGCGTTCGATATCAGATTGATAGGTTTTCTTCTCAGCGCGTTTGATGAAGGTCGGAATCTGATGGTTGAGGGCTTCGCGAATCTGCTCGGCCAGCGTGACCCCCTCCTGCAAATTCTGGGTGAGCAGTTTTGAAATCAGTCCCGAAAAAAATCGGCCGTTGCCCACCAACCCTAAATTCGCCTGGGTGGCGGCGGGCAGAATACAGCGAATCACATCGCACGCGGCAC
>SMVS01000016.1 GCA_004357435.1 Nitrospina sp.
CCCGGCCCGCCACCCCACCGGATTTAATCGAGGAGACCTTGAGCAACCTGTCGGCTTTGTCCCGCAACCTGCGGCCGGAAGAGAGTGCGCCTGCCGCCCCCGCGCCCCGGACCGAGCCTTCGCCTCCTCAGTTTTCGAGTGACACTTTGCATCAAGTCATCGGTGAACACGTTTCCCGGGCGGTGGAGAAGTCCATGGACGAAACCCTGCGCAAAGAGATCAGCGGACTTTCCGATTCTGTTATGGAAACCATCCGGGATATGGTAAAAGAGATAGCCCCCGAAATAATCCGCTCCGTCGTTCAAAAAGAAATCGACAACATCAAAAAAGCGGAAAACGAGTAACATTCAAAATCCGCTTTCCGGGCAACGCCCGGTGGAAAAGGGATCGAACTCCGATTTGCGCTCAACAATCATTGGGTATTAAGGCCTCTTGCCTGCCCTGCTGAGGGGTCAGGTTACACCTGGAGGTAACCGGGCAACGCCCGAAGCAGAAGAGTCGCACTCGGATATGCGCTCTACAATTGCTGGCAACCACACTAAACGCAGATCCTTCGTTGCACTCAGGATGACAAAAAAGTGTCGCCTGTCATTCTGAACGAAGTGAAGAATCCGGGTCATGGAAATGCCCCTTCTTTGAAAGCCTGGGCTGAGTCCTTCGCCAAGCTCAGAACGAGGTCTGTCGAAGAGGAGCCAGGTTGTACCTGGGAGCGACCGGTAAAACTTTAATTTACGTTCAACATGATTCAACTCGACAAACAATATCAGCCGAAAGCGGTCGAATCCAAATGGATCGAATTCTGGGCCGAG
This sequence comes from Nitrospina sp., assembly GCA_004357435.1. GTDB lineage: Bacteria > Nitrospinota > Nitrospinia > Nitrospinales > Nitrospinaceae > SMVS01. The sequence goes on from SMVS01000016.1 coordinate 810, forward strand.
CATCGTCTGGCGCACGCCGACGAGACATCGGATCGGAAAACCTTTTCGATGGCCATTCCGCCGCCCAACATCACCGGGTCCCTGCACATCGGCCATGCCTTCAACAACACCCTGCAGGATATTCTGGTACGGTGGAAACGGATGCAGGGATTCAACACGCTCTGGCAACCGGGCACCGATCACGCCGGCATCGCCACGCAAAACGTGATTGAAAAGCAACTGCACGCCGAAGGCACGAACCGCCATGAGTTGGGACGCGAAGCATTCATCGAGCGCGTCTGGAAATGGCGCGACGAATCGGGCGGCAACATCAAACAACAGTTAATCCAATTGGGAGGATCGCTGGATTGGGAACGCGACCGGTTCACCATGGACGAAGGTTTGTCGAAGGCGGTACGCGAGGTGTTCGTCACCCTTTATGAAGAAGGATTGATTTACCGGGGCGACTACATCATCAACTGGTGTCCGCGCTGTCACACCGCGTTGTCCGATTTGGAAGTGGAGTTTCAGGAAACTCAGGGCCACCTGTACCACATCAAGTATCCTTTCAAGGACGGTGAAGGGTTCGTCACGGTGGCCACCACGCGGCCGGAAACGATGCTCGGCGACACCGCGGTGGCCATCAACCCGGAGGACGAACGGCACACCGGAAAGGCCGGCAAGATTCTCATCCTGCCGATCCTCCAGCGGGAGTTGCCGATCATCGAGGACAGTTACGTCGACAAGTCGTTCGGCACCGGCGCGTTGAAAGTCACCCCGGCGCACGACCCCAACGATTTTGAAATCGGCGCCCGTCATCAATTGCCGTCGATCAATATTTTCGATAAGGACGCCAGGCTGAACGAAAACGCCGGCGCTTATAAAGGAAAGGACCGGTACGAGGCCCGCAAGGAAATCGTTGAAGAACTGAAAACCCTGAACCTGCTGGAGCGGGTGGAAGACCTGACACACTCGGTGGGGCATTGCCAGCGTTGCCAAACGGTGGTGGAACCGTACCTGTCCAGGCAATGGTTCGTGAAAATGAAACCGTTGGCGGAGCCGGCCATCCAGGTGGTGCGCGACGGCACCGTCAAGATCGTGCCGCAGTTTTGGGAAAATACCTATTTCGAGTGGATGGAAAACATCCGCGACTGGTGCATCTCCCGGCAAATCTGGTGGGGCCACCAGATCCCCGCCTGGACCTGCGGCGACTGTTCGAAAATGATCGTGGCCCGCGAAGCCCCGTCAACCTGTTCTCAATGCGGGAGTAAAAATCTGACCCAGGAAAGCGACGTGCTCGACACCTGGTTCAGTTCGGCGCTCTGGCCGTTTTCCACACTCGGCTGGCCGGATCAAACAGAAACTCTGAAAAAATTTTATCCGACCTCAGTGATGTGTACCGGGTTCGATATTCTTTTTTTCTGGGTGGCGCGCATGATCATGATGGGGTTGAAGTTCAAGCAGGACATTCCATTCCATCAGGTCTACATCCACGCTCTCATCCGCGATGCCGAAGGCCAGAAAATGAGCAAGACCAAGGGCAACGTGATCGATCCGCTGGTGATGATGGATAAATACGGCACCGATGCCTTGCGCTTCACTCTGGCGGCATTTGCGGCGCAGGGCCGGGACATCAAACTCGATGAAGACCGCATCGACGGTTACCGCAACTTCTGCAACAAGCTCTGGAATGCGTCGCGCTTTGCCTTCATGAACCTGGAAGATTACACCGGCTCCACCCAGCTTGAAAATCGCGATGGACACAGTCTTGCCGATCGCTGGATATTGAGCCGGCTCAATAAAACCTGCCAAGCAGTCGATCGAGCTCTCGAAAGTTTCCGGTTCAACGATGCGGCCTCCGCCATTTACAAATTCGTCTGGAACGAATTCTGCGACTGGTACATTGAGCTGTCGAAAAGCCGGCTGAACGCTGAAGATTCTTCTGATAGAAGGACCACGCAAAATGTACTGGTACACGTTCTGGAATCGAGCCTGAAACTTCTGCACCCCTTCATGCCGTTCATCACTGAGGAAATCTGGCAGAAATTGCCCAAGCAGGGTTTGAGCATCATGACCGCGCCTTACCCGCGGCACGAACCTTCACAGGAAGATGCCGAAGCAGAAAAACACTTGGGGTTGATCATGGAAGTGATCTCGGGCGTCCGCAATATTCGCGGCGAGATGAACCTCAATCCGGGGCTCGCTCTGCCTCTAATAATCCAGTGCGAAGATGCGGGGAAGAAAACCATCCTCAATCAATACTCATGGTATATCAAGGAATTAGCCAAGGTGAACGAACTAAATATCGGCACATCGATTGCCAAACCGCAGGTGGCGGCCTCTTCCATTTTGAGTGGCCTGGAAATAATTATCCCCCTAAAAGGACTGATGAATTTTGAGGAAGAAAAAAAACGTATCGAAAAAGAGTTGAAAAAAATTGAAAAAGACAGCATATTTTTGGGTAAGAAGCTTTCCAACCCAAATTTCGTTGACAAGGCTCCTCCGGAAGTTATCGCGAAGGACAGGCAAAAGCAAATGGACCTGTCGGAGAAAAGAACCAAACTTCAAACGCATTTAAAATCGATTGAGCGGGCAATTCCATAATCTCACCGCTCGTTGAAATTAACTCAATCTATCCCCTAAGATTTTGCTCGTAGAATTGGATTGATGGACGCAACTACAGAACCTTGGACAAGAAGCCAGCTTCAGGAACGGGACACTTGGAATCTAAAAGGTCTCTACGCCTCAGCTAACGATTGGCAGGCGGACTGCATCGCTCTGGAATCGCAGTTGGGGACCTACGCCTCCTTTGCCGGCACTCTGGGAACCTCAGCGGCCCGGCTCAAGGCCTGTTTGGAATTCGATACCCAGCTGTCACGGACTCTGGAATCCATTTACACCTATGCTCATTTGCGCAACGATGAGGACAAGACTCATACCGGGCACCAGGCTGAGTATGAAAAGGCCACGCAGTTGCTGACCCGTTACCAGCAGGCGTGCAGTTTCATCAATCCGGAATTGATGAACATCCCGGAAGCCACCATGCGGGATTTTTTGAACGATCCCGAACTGGAGTTTTTCAAATATCACATAGAGAAACAGTTGCGGTTCCGCGAGCACACCTTATCGGAAAAAGAGGAAGCGCTGTTGGCGGCGTCCTCGGAGATGGCACGCACTCCGCAAAACGTCTTCGGCATGCTGGACAACACCGACCTCAACCTGGGCCAGATTGAAGACGCCGAGAAGAGAACGGTGCAAATCACACATGGAAATTTTCAAAGCCTTTTACAAAATTACGACCGGCGGATTCGGCGCGAAACATTTGAAAGTGTTTACAAGTCCTACGAGCAACATCAATACACCTTCACCGCCCTGCTCGACGGAAGCCTGAAAAAAGACATGTTTTATGCGCGGGCGCGAAACTACCCCTCGGTCCGCGAGCAGGCTCTGTTCACGGAAAACATTCCCGTCACCGTGTACGACCAACTCATCGAGACGGTGCACAACAATCTGGAGCCGCTGTACAAGTATTTCGCCATCCGCAAACGCAGGTTGAAACTGGATGAACTGCACATTTACGATTGCAGTGTGCCGCTGGTTGAAAATATCAAATGGGACATGAATTATGAGAAGGCGGTGATCACTATCGGCGAGGCGCTCGCGCCTTTGGGCGAGGACTATGTCGCCACCGTCACTCAGGGCCTGCTGGAAAATCGCTGGGTCGACCGCTACGAGTGCAAGGGCAAGCGGAGCGGCGCGTATTCCTCCGGGTGCTACGACTCCAACCCATTCATATTGATGAACTACATGGACGACAACATCAACAGCGTTTACACGCTGGCGCATGAAGCGGGCCACTCCATGCATTCGCATTTTTCCAAATCCCATCAGGAATATTTATACGCCGATTACACCATTTTCGTGGCCGAGGTCGCTTCCACCTTCAACGAGGCCCTGCTCACCCGTTATTTTTTGAATCAGGATATCGGGCCGGACATGAAGATTTACCTCCTCTGCCGGGAAATTGATAATTTTCGCGGCACCTTGTTCCGGCAAACCATGTTCGCGGAGTTCGAGCGCGACATTTATACTTCTGCCGAAGCGGGAAACGCCATGACGGTGGACTCTTTTAAAGATATTTACAATCAACTGCTGATGAGGTACTTTGGAAGTGAAGTGACCTTGGACCCGTGCCTTGCCTTGGAATGTTTCCGTATCCCCCATTTCTACTTCGGGTTTTATGTGTATAAATACGCCACCGGAATTTCGGCCGCCTACGCTCTGGCCGAACGCGTGACCAAGGGGGGCGACGCCGACCTGGCAGACTATCTCAATTTTTTACAATCGGGCGGTTCGAAATACCCCATCGATCTTTTAAAAGGTGCCGGTGTGGACATGAGCTCCCCGAAACCGGTGGCCACCGCATTGAAAAAATTTAAGGACCTGGTTGACGAGCTGGAGACTCTGGCTCCATGAGCATTGCCCACATTCATCGCCGGGCAACGCCGCACCTATTGGATCCTCACGGGGTCCAACCATTTGTTCACTTCATGTAAAGGATTTTATTTTGAAAAAGACAGGCCATTCAAATCAAAATAATCGGGGCGGCTCAGGCGGACGCAGGCCGCAGGGACAGGGTCGGACCGGTAGAACCCAATCCAATGATGGCAATCGCGGCCGCACCAGCCACCGCAACGCCCACGCCGCCCAAATGTGGCTGGACGCGTCCCCCCAAACCCTGACGTCTCATATCCCCATGCTCTCCAATAGCAGCCGGGATGGCAAAAAAGGCGAGGGGCGAAACGGCAACGGCCCCCGATCCAAAGGCCACAACCGATTCGATAACGAGCGCAAGGGCCGCAACAGCTCTGATCGCGGCGGCAAGCAAACTCATGCCAGGAATCCCAACGGCAAAACCGCATCCTCCGCTCCGCATCAGGCCGCGGAGAAAGCGCCACAGAGCGGCAAACGGGTGGCCAATATCGAGCCGTTTGAATTGTTCTGCGCCTACCACCTGGGCATCAACCGCGACAAGCAATACAAATCGGCCAACATCAATGAAGTGGGCCGGCGGTTCAATGCGGACCCCGCCACCATTCGGCAGGCACTCAAGGAATACGGCATGGATTCCGGATCGCTTTTAGATCGCGACTTCGATATGGCTCTGGCACAACTGGATATTCAGGTGGCGCCGGAAGGAGTCGACCGGGTAGAATTGGCCAAGGGCATTTACGAGGAGTTTCAGGAAGCGCCCACCATCAAACGTGATTGGAAAAAAATTCTCGAGGAAGACCGCCGGGAAAATCAAAAAACATTCAGGAGCTAATTTTTCTTCCCGCCCCCGCCCATCGCTGGCATCTTGCTCTTTCCAGCCTCACTGGAATTTCTTTGAAATTGCAATGCGACTTCCATGATTTTGTCCTGCAGGGCCATAGCTTTGCCATTGGAACATTTCAAATCGTTCAGCAAAATGGAAAACGCGAACCGCTCCCCATCCTGCGATTGGAAATATCCTGAAAGCGCACTGACCTGATCCAGCGTACCTGTTTTGACACGAATCCTCTGCGCGTCCTTGTTGCCGTTCATGCGATCCTCAACACTGCCATCGAGACCCATCACGCCCAGAGCCGAAACGAATTCCGGGAATATTCCCATATCGTTGCGGGCGTCTACCAGCATGCGCACAATCTGGTCGGGCGAAAGCCGGTTTTGGCGGGACAGGCCCGACCCGTCGACAATCCGGTATTGACCCGCACTGTAACCAAGCGTGTTCATATATTCCGACAACACCCGCACGCCATTTTCTGTGGTCCCCGGCCGGCCAAAAATTTCCGCCCCCAGAGTGCGCAGAATTTGTTCGGCAACAAAGTTATTGCTGAACTTGTTGAGTCCGCGCAAAATTTCGCCAAGCGGCGGCGATTCGTGATCGACCAGCAGGGTGGCGTCCCTGGGAACCTGCCCGCGCCGGACACTGCCGGTCACCTCCACACCCGCCTGTCGCAAAAACTTTTTGAACACCTCCGCCGTGTACCGCTCCGGATCGGTGATGTTCAAATAATATTTTTTACGGGCCATGTGAATGGGTAAGTTTCCGGAGACCGTCACCTCATTATAATTTTCGTGAGCACGGCGGTTGACAATCAAACGGCCGCGCCGCTGGCGCTTGCCGGTCGTCACCGCGGTGTTGTCAATACGGATGAAGTCAATTTCAGGATCGACAATCACCAGCGGTGGGTCGCCCACCCGTGGGCCCGGCTCAATGTGCACTGTCACCGTGTTGAAGTTGAACGACAACGCGCCGAGCGGCGCCAGGTACGCTTCCGGACCGTCGTAGCGACGCCAGGTTTTCAATCGGCCCTGATCTTCAAAAAAACTGCTGTCGGCGATGATGTCCCCTTCCACTTTTTTGAGCGGCAGATTTTTTATTTCATTGACCAGAATCCACATTTGTTCGGTGACCAGACTGGGATCGCCCAACCCCTGCAGGTAAAGGTTGCCCTTCAGAACGCGGTGAGCGATACGGCCGTCGGTGTGCACCCGGGTGTGGAAGCGGTAACCCGGCCCGACTTTTTTCAAAGCCGCTACCGAAGTGACCATCTTCATGTTGGACGCCGGAGAAAACAGCGCATGACTGTTTTTTTCGTATAGGACCTGATTCTTGTCGAGGGAATAAAACTTGAGGCCGCCCCGGCCGTTGTGGCAGTCGTCCGAAATAAGCAAGTCGATCCTTTCCCGAAACTGAATCACCGCAGGCGCCACTTGCACAGATTCCGCCTGGACCGCGACCGGGAAATCTGCAAGGCCATTCAGAAGGAGAAAATAAACGATTGGAAGTGTGAGAGCTTTATTAAACATACACTTAAAGTTTACAAATTCGCACCCCTTAAAGCAATCTCCATTATCCGCTCCGCGCGGGGCGAACAAAAATTCCCTCCCCTTACCAAAGGGGAGGCTAGGAGGGGTTATAGCTCCCCCTTCTTGAAGGGGGCTGGGGGGATTTAGCCACAGTTGAACACAGACCGCTTCGCGCGGGGCGAGCGTAAAGATTAAATTCACCGCAGAGGTCGCAGAGCGCGCGGAGGAAAAAAAGGAGAAAAGGCAAAGAGGGTAAAGGAAGAAAGGGTGAGAATAATGGTTTCCATTCTGCTCCGGGCCAGGCCCGGTTGCTTCCAGATGCAATCTGGCTCCGGCGCTTCGCCGGGCGGGTTGACGGAATCCCCGGTCTGGTGTAGCTTGCCGATTTCGGAGTTGGCGTTTCTAAATTGAATGAGGATCGAACTTTATGAATCACCATGTGATGGGTATCGGCAACGCGCTGGTGGACATCGAAATCCGGGTGGCGGAGGATTTCATCAATGAACTGGCCCTGACCAAGGGCGGGATGACCCTGACCACTCCGGAAGAGCAGACTAAAATTCTCGACAAGGTGTCTGGCCACGCCCAGAAAATCGTTTCCGGTGGTTCCGCCGCCAACACCATCCACGGGATCAGCGCCCTCGGCGGAAAAACCTATTACCTGGGCCGGGTGGCCGACGACGCCTACGGCACGCATTACACGGAGGACATGAAATCCTGCGGCGTGGGGTTCCCCG
>SMVS01000139.1 GCA_004357435.1 Nitrospina sp.
GGAAAGTGCCAGAACCAGCGCTAAAGGCAGCACCCTATAACTTCTAGCTTCTGCTTTAAACATTTCTAACCTCCTTCAAGGGAAGAACTTCTAATCCTACAGGATTTAAAATATTTCGAAAATTCTCTATAAAGTCAGTTTGTTTTTAACCGGTCAACAAATCTGGAATAAACTCAATGAATACCCTGAAAAAAGCTCTTAAAACTCATTTCACTATACGGGTTTTGGCGAGCAGATGAAACAAGCTTTCCCTGACCCATCTAACTCGTTGAATTATATAACCTTTTCAATCGGTCTAATTCAACCCAATCGACCGCCTTTTTAGACGGACGCCGTTATTTATCATGGCTAAAAAGCGAAGTCAAGCCAAAAGATAAAAAGTTGAATTCGGCCCCACTGACTCACCCCTCCCCGGACACTCGAATCCTGACAGCATTGGCATGAGCCTCCAAACGTTCCATAACGGCCAGCTTTTGACAGGCCCCGCTTTGCTTTGCCAACTCGTCCCGGGTGTAGGAGATCAGACTGGTGCGTTTGATGAAATCATAGACCCCGAGTGGCGAGGAAAACCGTGCGGTACCGCTGGTCGGCAACACGTGATTGGGACCGGCCAGGTAATCACCAATCGCCTCCGGCGTGTAATGCCCGAGAAAAATAGCGCCGGCATTTTTAATTTTTGCGGCGCACTGGCGGGGGTTCTCAACCGCCAGTTCCAAATGCTCCGGGGCGATGCGATTCGCCAGGTCCAGCGCTTGCTCCAGCGATTCCGTCACAATGAGCCGGCAGTTGTCGCGTAGCGAGATTTCGATGATCTCTTTGCGCGGCAAAACATTTTTTTGTTTCTCCAATTCGTCACGGGTGGCATGCGCCAATTTTTCGGAAGGCGTCACCAGCAAAGGCACCGCCTGCTCATCGTGTTCCGCTTGCGAAAGCAGGTCGGCGGCCACAAAATCGGGCCGCGCCGACTCATCGGCCAGGATAAGGATTTCGCTGGGCCCGGCGATCATATCGATATCCACCAAACCGAATACCAGGCGCTTGGCCAGCGCCACGTAAATGTTGCCCGGCCCCACGATTTTGTCGACGCGGGGAATGGTGGCTGTGCCCAGGGCCATGGCCGCCACGGCCTGCGCGCCGCCCACCTTGAATATCCGGTGGACCCCTGCCAAGTCCGCCGCCACCAGGACATGCGGACTCGACACGCCGTCCGGAGTGGGGGTGCACATGATGATGGTTTCGACTCCCGCCACTTGCGCCGGCAGGGCATTCATCAGAACGGAAGAAGGATAAGACGCCTTGCCGCCCGGCACATAGATGCCGGCGACCGCCAGCGGACGAATTATCTGGCCTAAATGGACGCCACCTTCCTGATACTCCCAGGAGCCCTGAACCTGACGCTGGTGGAAGCGGGTGATGTTGTCCACGGCCAGCTTGAGCGCTTCCAGTTCACCCAGCTCAATATGGTCGTAGGCGCGCTGAATCTCTTCGGGAGTCACTTCCAGGTCGTCCAGCGTGTAATCCGCCCGGTCGAGTTGGCGCGTCCATTTCAAGAGAGCCCGGTCGCCGTCCCGCTTCACCTCTTTCAGAATTTCCCGAACCGTGCCCTCTGCCTCGCTGAAATCAAATTCCGAACGCAGGACCAACGATTTAATATTTTGGTCAAAATCCCGATCTGAATATTTCCAGATTGCTATCATGTTTTTTCAAGGTTCAAACGATTTAAAAACTCCAGAGTCGCGCTCTCCTGCTCCAGTCCCGCGTGGACCATGAACCCGAGATGGGTTCTAAGAAAGCGCAGATCCTCCGGCCGGTCGACATCATACCATACGGGTAATAATTCCAATCCGGCACGGGCTTCCTGAATTTTGAGAAGCGTTTCGGACAACACCTGGCCGGTCCCCCAGGGCACCCCTTCAAAAATTTCCGTGAACCGCTGGGACATCCCCACCAAATAGTACCCGCCATCGGTGCAGGGTCCCATCACCACATCGCGGTCCGTGCGCAAGGCCCGCTCAATATAGTCCACGGGCAAAGTCGGGCTGTCGGCCCCGATGATCACCACTTTTTTATAGCCTTCTTTAAAACGTTGCTGAAAGGCGTGGCGCATTTTTTGTCCCAGGTTCGCACCCACCTGATTAAAAATTTTTATTTTATGGGAGCGGGCGATCCGGTCAAAATAACCCGAGGTATTGGCCGGGTGAATGCCCGCAAACAGGTCCACACCGGACACGGAGGTGATCTTATTTACCGTGTCCTCTAAAATATGCAGATATAATTGACAAGCTGTCTTCGCATCCAGTAAGGTCTGCAACCGGGTTTTTACGGTGCCCTCAACAGGATCCCTGGCGAACAGGATCAAAGCCTGCGGTTCCGATGAGTTCATTGAGATGAGCTCACTTGAGAAAATGTAGCGGGTGAATTGAAATGACCAACTCCTGATGAATATCCAAAATTTTAAATCCGGAATGGAGATAAGCTCTTTCCCTGGCACCAGAGTGGATAACGATGGGCTTTGATACTGCCGTATTCTACTGGATTGAAGAACATATGCAATCCCCGACTCTGGATCACTGGGCGATTCGGCTCATGCTCATAAAGGCCTACCTTTTGCCGGTCGTTGTGCTTGCCGGTGCGCTGGTTTTGATAAGCAAGAAGCAAAACTGGCGGTTTCTACTGGTCGCGGTTGTGGCGGTAGCCATCAGCGATTCCGTCTGCCATCACCTCCTCAAACCGTGGTTTGCCCGAATCCGGCCCTGCCACGTCCTCGATTTTCTAAACCCCATCGTCCAATGCACTCAATCTTATTCTTTTCCTTCCAACATGGCGGCTAATTTATTCACGTTGGCCACGGTGACCGCGTGCTTTTTCAGAAAAATGATCCTGCCGGTTTTTTTGCTGGCTTTCATCGCCAGTTTCACGCGCATCTACTTGGGGGTGCATTATCCGACCGATGTCCTCGGCGGCGCTATTTGTGGTATTATATTCGGAGTTTTAGCCTATAAATTTTCCTCTTTGCCAGCGCCTCACGAGGCCTCCAACCTCTTGCAATCAAACATGCCGGACCCTCAGAAAATCCTGATAATCAAATTGAGCTCGCTGGGGGACGTTATCCACAGCCTTCCCAGTTTGAGGACCCTCCGTAAAAGTTTTCCAGACGCCCACATCGCCTGGATGGTTGAGGAAAAATGCAAGGACCTCTTGTTCGACAACCCGGATTTGGATGAATTGATCGTGGTCCGCATTCGCCACTGGCGACAAAATTGGAACCTGCAAAGCTGGCAGGAGTTTTCAGCTTGCTTGCGGCAACTGCGGCGGGCGCATTTCGATGTCGTGCTCGATTTACAGGGATTGATCAAAACGGGCGTCATCGCCTTCCTGTCGGGAGCGCCGCTACGCATCGGATTTCATACCGACGATTGCCGGGAGCGCTGGAACACCTGGTTCAGCAATCAAAAGGTTCCCTACATCGGCAAACAAGTCCATGTGATCGATAAAAACCTGCGCATGGTGAAAGCGATGGGAGCCAACGTCGAAACCAAGGAATTTCCGTTGGTGATTCCCGCGGCGGCGGAAGCAAAAATTCAGGCTGACCTGGAAGCCCAACCGGAGATGACCGCCCGCCCTCTGGTGGCGATCCATCAGGGCGTGGGCTTTGAAACCAAGCGCTGGGAGCTGGCCCGGTTCGCTCAACTCGGGGACCGGCTGGCAAGCGAACTGGGGTGCAACGTGATTTTGTCTTATGGACCGGGAGAGGAAGAGCGTATTGAAACGTTGTCGGCCATGATGAAACACCAACACTGGATTTCTCCGGCGCAAAGCATGCATCAATCCATGGCCTTGTACAAACGGCTCAGCCTGTTTGTCGGTTGCGATACCGGCCCCTTGCACCTATCCGCCTGCCTGGGAATTCCAACGGTCGCCATTTTCGGTCCCACCGACCCGGAGTACAGCCGGCCCCAGCAAGGCAACCATGAAGTGGTGGTCAAGATTCTGCATTGCAGTTTTTGCCATAAAAGAAAATGCCCGACCCAAAACGAATGCATGGATCAAGTAACGGTCGCGGATGTTTTTGGGGCGGCTCAAAGAATATTGTCGCCGGTCACTTCCCAGGTATCTGGCGGCCAGTAAAAACTCCAACAGGGCAGGTTTGATTCTATGGAATTCGATAAAGAGCTTTTGGGAATTTTACTTTGCCCCAAGTGCAAGGGCGACTTCACTTTGCCGGAACCGGCAGACGGTCTGGTCTGTGACACCTGCAAGCTCAAATTTCCAATCAAGGACGGCATCCCTATTCTGCTGGAAAAACATGCCGAACATCTGGAATAGTCCATTTAAAAAATCCTACCCGTTCATTTTTTTATTGAGAGGACAGCCATGACCCGCAACACTTCTGACCGCACCGGAATCCCCGGGCTGATTTTTGACGAACCGGCGTTGTTCGAGCTGGGGTCGCCGGGACGCAAAGGGTATTCCCTGCCAGCCTCCGAACTGCCCGACGTGGAAGTGGCAACCCTGTTGCCGCCTGGAGAAATCCGCGGCCCGATCGAACACTTTCCCGAATTGTCCGAACTCGATGTGGTGCGGCACTTCACCCGTCTTTCCCAATGGAATTTCAGCATCGACAGCAATTTCTATCCGCTGGGCTCCTGCACCATGAAATACAATCCGAAAATCAATGAGGACATGGCGCGCCTGCCCGGTTTCAGCCAGCACCACCCGTACAGCCCGGAGATCCTGTCCCAGGGCAGTCTGCAACTGTTGTTTGAACTGCAGGATTATTTAAAGGAAATCAGCGGCATGTCGACGGTCAGCCTGCAACCGGCGGCGGGCGCTCATGGCGAAATGACCGGCATGCTGATCGTCCAGGCCTACCTCGCCACGCAGGGGAACCCACGCTCGAAAGTGTTGATGCCCGATTCCGCGCACGGCACCAACCCGGCGAGCTCGGCGCTTTGCGGTTATGAAGTCGTGCAAATCCCCTCCGACAGTGACGGGCTCATCGATGTCGCCAAACTAAACGACCTGATGGATGAAGACACCGCGGCCATCATGTTGACCAATCCCAACACGCTCGGCATGTTCGAGAAGAACATTTTACAAATCACCGACATCGTTCACCAGAAAGGCGGGCTAGTGTATTGCGACGGTGCCAACCTGAACGCCCTGATGGGAGTCAGCAAGGTGGCCGACATGGGCGTGGACCTGCTTCATTTCAATCTGCACAAAACGTTTTCCACCCCCCACGGCGGCGGCGGCCCCGGGGCCGGGCCGGTCGGCGTTCAAAAATTCCTCGAGCCTTTCCTGCCCATACCCGTCCTTGAACACCAGGGTGGAAAATACACGATGGTATACGACCGGCCGCAAAGCATCGGCAAGGTCAGCACCTTTTACGGCAACTTCGGCATCCTGCTCCGCGCCTACGTTTACATCCGAAGCCTGGGGCCGGACGGCGTCCGGCAATCCTGCGAGTTGGCGGTGCTCAACGCGAACTACATCAAATCAGAATTGAAAGACACTTACCACCTGCCCTACCCCGGCCCCAGCCTGCATGAAGCCGTCTTCAACGACCAGCGCCAACTGGCCCACAACGTGAAGACCCTGGACATCGCCAAAATGCTGATCGACTACGGGTTCCACCCGCCGACCATCTATTTCCCGTTGATCGTCAAAGGCGCGCTGATGATCGAGCCGACCGAGACCGAATCGAAGGAAACCATCGACCGGTTCATTCAGGCCATGCGGGAAATTGCCGAGCTGGCGGAAAAAGACGCGGAACGTTTTCACGA
>SMVS01000017.1 GCA_004357435.1 Nitrospina sp.
GCAGAGTCTTTTCATATTCCTGAACGTAGGGATCGCCTTCCTGTTCGACGGAAGATGACGGGATGCTGTGTACCGTGAACAACGTATGAAAATCCTCACGCCCTTCGGCACGGAGCCGATCGGCGGCGGCCTGATAACGCTCGACAAAGGCATCGATCAATCGCGGTTGGTCCGGCCAGCTTTTGACAAATTGAATTTCAATATCCCAAAGGCCGGATTGAGCCAGCGCGTCGCTGAAAGATTTCATATAACGTTCGGTGCTCCAGCGGCTGTATTGCGGCGCCAGACACAAAGCGACAATGCGTTGCACGCCGTCCGTCACCATCTGTTGCACCGTCTCCTGGATGAAAGGCGCCCAGGCGCGCATCCCCAGATACACTTTGAAGTCGTCGCCGTCCTGATTCAAAAGTTTTTGCAACGCCGCCGCCTGCGAGCGCGTGATGTCCAGCAAGGGCGACCCGCCGCCGATCTGCTCGTAACGATCGGTGATTTCCTGAATCACTTCCGGCGAAGAAACCCGGCCGCCGCGAATATTTTTCAGGTATTCGGGAATGTCCTGCAGGCGGGTCGGCGCGCCGTGCGCCAGCAGAAGGACCGCCGTGTGGGTAATTTTATGGGGCAGGGATATTTCACTCATGTTGATATTCATGCACCATGTCGACCACGGCCTTGACATGATCCACCGGCGTGTGTTGCAGAATGCCATGCCCCAGGTTGAAGATGTGGCCGGGCCTGCCGGCGGCGCGGCGCATGACATCGTGCACCCGTTCGCGGATGACCGGCAGGGAAGCGAACAGCAGGTTGGGGTCGAGGTTGCCTTGCACGGGAGTCTGGTGACCGATCTGACGCCACGCGTCATCCAGGTCGATGCGCCAGTCGAAACTCATGACGTCGCCCCCGGCTTGCCGCACCAAAGGTAACATGGTGGAAGTCCCGGTACTGAAATTGATCACCGGCACACCGGTGGTTTCGAGTTCCTTAAACAGACGGCGCGTGTACGGTAAAATATATTTTTCATAATCGGCAGGCCCCAGGCACCCCACCCAACTGTCGAATACCTGCAAGGCCTGGGCTCCGGCCGCCACCTGCATTTTCATGTAATCGGCCAGCACCCGGACCACCTTGTCCATGAGCCCCTGCCAGGTTTCCGGCTCTTCATACATCATCACTTTCGTGAGGGTGAAATCCCTGGACTTGCCGCCCTCCACCATGTAACTGCACAACGTGAACGGCGCGGCGGCAAAACCGACCAGCGGAATTTTTCCGGAGATTTCCGACCGCACCATGCGAATGGCGTCGCCGACAAACCCCAACTGCCCGTCAACGTCCACTGGTTTGAGCGCGGCCATTTCCTGGTGGGTGCGGACCGGCCGCGGAATCGACGGCCCGTCGCCGGCGATGAACTCCAGGCCGGTTCCCATCGGCTCCAGCGGTAGCAGGATGTCGGCGAAAATGATGGCGGCATCCACTCCCAGCACATCGAGCGGTTGCAGGGTGACCTCGGTGGCCAACTCGGGATTCTTGCACAACTCCAGAAAGGTGTATTTTTCCTTCAAATCGCGATAAGCCTTCATGTAGCGTCCCGCCTGCCGCATGAACCAGACCGGGGTGCGATCCACCGGCTCGCCGCGGCACGCCTTTAAAAACCGAAAATCATTATTTTTATCCATGGGCATTGCTAATGGGTGGGTTGAAAAAATTGATTATAGGCTGGACGGCTTTTGATTATCAATGGGTTTTTACCAGCTCAATTTCACGCAGGACATCGAGGTCGGATTCCTCCGCCAGATGTGTTTCAAACAACGGCAGGGCAGAATCGCCCAGCAGTTCCGCCAGGGCCCACACTGCGTGGGCGCGGATCAACGGCTCGGCGTCCTGCAACGCCGCCGTCAGCACCGGCGCCGCCGCCGGATCGCCGGAATTGCCCAGCGCCACCGCTACATTGCGCAGAAGCCCGCGCCTCTTGATGCGTTTGACCGGACTGTTGCGGAAGCGGGCGCGGAAGCCTTCATCATCCAAACGCATGAGGTCGATGAGCAGGCGGGTCTCCTGCCGTTCCTGATACACCGCTTCATCGGTCGGCACCGCGTAGGAATTCCAGGGACAGACGATCTGGCAATCGTCGCAACCATAAATGCGGTTGCCGATGGCTTTGCGGAACTCCACTGGAATCACGCCCTTGAGTTCGATGGTGAGGTAGGAAATACATTTCCGTGAATCGAGTACATAAGGCGCGACGATAGCACGGGTCGGGCAAATGTCGATACAACTCTCGCAGGTGCCGCAATGATCCACCGCAGGCCGGGAGCGCGGCAGGTCCACATCGATCAGAATCTCGGCCAGAAAATACCAGGACCCCAACCCTTCAGTCAGCAAGTTGGTGTGTTTGCCGATCCACCCCAACCCGGCTTTTTGCGCCAGAGGTTTTTCCAGCACGGGGCCGGTGTCGACGTATCTCTTGGTTCTGCATTCCGGAAACTCCGCCAACAGGGTTTCCTCCAACTGCTGTAAGCGCGGCGTCATGACATCGTGGTAATCCAGATCCAGCGCGTAACTGGAGATGTCTCCGGTCAAACGGTCCTGGAGAAAATCCAGGCTTTTAGGAACCGTGAAATAATTCATGCGCAGGCAAAGAACGCTACGGACGCCGGGGAGTACCTGGTTCAGGTCCAGGCGTTTATCTTCGCCGCGTTTCATATAGGCCATGGTGCCGTCGAAACCGTCGTCCAACCATTTTTGGAAACGCAAACCCGCGGAACCCACATCGGGGTCCGCCACGCCGAACCCGTCGAACCCCAGTTCATGGGCGCGGCGTTCGATCCTTGCCAGTTTTTGTTGAGTGGAATCCTGATTCATATCAAACAAAATCCGTTGCTTGGGGGGA
This sequence comes from Nitrospina sp., assembly GCA_004357435.1. Lineage (GTDB taxonomy): Bacteria > Nitrospinota > Nitrospinia > Nitrospinales > Nitrospinaceae > SMVS01. The sequence continues at coordinate 2,885 of SMVS01000017.1, forward strand.
ATGATTTTGATACTCTCAAAATTTCACACACCAATCCATAAATAAATGAACAAAACCGGTTATATATACGATCCCATTTATCTGGAACACGAGACCGGCTCGCATCCCGAAAACGCGGGCCGCCTGGAGGCGATCAACCGCCGGTTGCAGGGCTCCGACATTTTCCCCCACCTGCAACAGCCCGCCCCCCGCAAAGCAACGGTCGAGGAAATCGCTTTGAACCACGAGGCGGGATACGTGCAACAGGTGAGCGAAGCCTGCGCCAATGGCGTGTCCAATCTGGATGGCGATACGGTGATCAGCGCCAACTCCTATGAAGCCGCGCTGATGAGCGCCGGCGCCGGATTGACGGGAGTGGACCTGATCCTCGACGGCACCCTGGACAACGCGTTCTGCGCCGTCAGGCCGCCGGGGCATCATGCTGAAAACAGCATGGCGATGGGGTTCTGCCTGTTCAACAACGTTGCCATCGCCGCGCGTTACGCGATCGAAAAAAAGGACCTCAACCGGGTGTTCGTGTTCGACTGGGACGTCCATCACGGCAACGGCACCCAGCATTCCTTTTACTCCGACGCCAACATTTACTACAGCAGTTGCCACCAATATCCTTTTTATCCGGGCACCGGCGCCAAGGAGGAAACCGGCACCGGCGACGGACTGGGCGCCACGCTCAATTTTCCTTTGCGTGAATATTCCACGGACGACGACTACCTGGCTCTAGTGAAAGATAAACTGATACCGGCAATGTTCCGTTTCAAACCGGAGCTGATCATCCTCTCTGCCGGCTTCGACGCGCATCGAGATGATCCCCTGGCTGGCATGCAGGTGTCCACCGAATGCTATGGCACCATGACCGAACTGATCCGATCCGCGGCTCAGGAAATCTGCCAGGGGCGACTCCTCTCCATGTTGGAGGGCGGGTACGACACCCACGCCCTGGCGGACTCAGTACACGCGCATTTAAAAAACCTGTTATCATAAGAAATTCTTGCCCTTCAACTTAGATAAAAAATGTTGCAACAACACATCCGACAATTGACGGACAAGGCCATCGAGGCCCTCAATATGGGCACCATGGAAATGGTGAACCTGCGGCAGGCCGTGCTCACCCCGGACTTCATTCTGATTGGCCTGCTGGAACAGCAGGATTCCATGGTGATGAAACTGCTGACCACCTACTACCCCGAAGATAAAGCTTTGCCGCGCAAAATCCTCGACCGGCTTTTTGAAGCCCAGGAGTCGGAACCCAAACATGAAGATCAGCAAATTCAGAACATCGAGCTGGCCGAGGAAACCAACCTGTTGTTTGAAATCGCCTTGGAAGAAGCCAAAAAACTGGGCGACCGGTACATCAGTTCGGGTTCCCTGTTTTTAGCTCTGCTCGATCAGCGTGTGGGGCGCACCGCCGAAATCCTCAGTGAGTTCGGTTTGAAATACAATAAGATCAGTGAAGATCTGGCAATCATGCGCGGTGGCATCACCATCAATGAAAAAAACGCGGAAGGAAAACTGGATGCCCTGAGCCAATACACCACCGATCTGACCGACATGGCGCGCCGGGGAGAACTCGATCCGGTGATCGGCCGGGAAGAGGAAATCGACCGCGTCATCCAGATTTTGTCACGGCGAAAAAAAAACAATCCGGTATTGATCGGCGAACCGGGAGTGGGCAAGACCGTGATCGTGGATGGACTGGCCCAGAAAATCGTCAAAGCCGAGGTGCCAAATTCGCTTTTGAACAAACGCGTCAAAGTGCTGGAGATGTCCGAGCTGATTGCCGGCGCCAAGATGCGCGGCGAGTTTGAGGAACGCATGAAAGCCGTCAAGGACGAAATCACCAGCGCCCACGGCGGCATCATTTTGTTCATCGACGAGTTGCACACCATCGTCAGCATCGGTGCCGGGGCCGGCGGGGTGGACGCGTCCAACATGCTGAAAGCCGCCCTGGCCAAAGGGCAACTGCAGTGCATCGGCGCCACCACACTGGAAGATTACAAAAAAAATATCGAAGAGGACAAAGCCCTGGCCCGGCGCTTTCAGCCCATTCTGGTCAAAGAGCCGTCGGTCGATCAAGCCGTGTTGATGATTCAGGGCCTGAAGGGCAAGTACGAGAAGCATCACTCGATTCAATACCAGGAGGGCGCCATCGAGGCCGCCGTCAAGCTTTCCGAAAAACACATCTATGACCGGGCACTGCCGGACAAAGCGGTGGACCTGCTCGATGAAGCGGGAGCGAAAAAACACCTGGCCTTGATTTATGTGCCGCCGGAGATTCAGCAACTCGAAAAAGAAAAAAATGAAGTGCTCAAAATCCAGAAGGAGGCGTTTGACAAACAGGATTTCCAATCCGTGGCCCAACGCCGGCAGGAGGTTCTGGAAATCGACAAAAAACTTTTAGTGGAAAAAGAAAAATGGCGCCAGGGTCTGAAACAGGTCGACCATTCGGTGACCGTGGAGGACATCGCCAATGTGGTGGCCACCTGGACGGGGATTCCCGTCAACAAAATCCGTGAAACGGAATCCGACAAATTACTGCACATGGAAGACAACCTGCACAAGCGGGTGATCGGTCAGGACCACGCCATCATCGCTCTCAGCAACGCGATTCGCCGCAACCGGGCGGGCCTCAAGGACAGCCACCGTCCCATCGGTTCGTTCCTGTTTCTGGGGCCGACCGGTGTCGGCAAAACCGAATTGGCCAAAGCGCTGGCGGAATTTTTGCTGGACGACGAAAACCGCCTGATCCGCCTGGACATGTCGGAGTATATGGAAAAACATTCGGTGTCCAAACTGATCGGTTCCCCGCCAGGGTACGTCGGCTATGACGAGGGCGGGCAATTGACCGAGAAGGTGCGGCGCCATCCGTACTCCGTCATCCTGCTCGACGAGTTGGAAAAAGCGCATCCCGATGTCTTCAATATTTTATTGCAACTGCTGGACGACGGCCGCTTGACGGATTCGCACGGCCGCGTCACCAGTTTCAAAAACGCCATCATCATCGGCACCTCCAACATTGGCACCGAATCCATCACCAAAGGCAAGACCAAGGGCATTGGCTTTGCGGCGACTGACGACCCGGCCCGCGATTACAACCAGGTCCGGACGCTGGTTTTGAATGAGGTGCAAAAAATATTCAAGCCGGAGTTCATCAACCGGCTGGATGATCTCATCGTTTTTCATAAATTGGCACCGGAGCAAGTCCGGAAAATCGCTGAACTCATGCTCGACAATCTCGGCAAGCGGTTGCAGGAGAATAAAATCACCCTCAAAATCAGCAAAAAGGTGAAGGACCGACTGGCGAAAGAGGGTTTCAGCGAAATGTACGGCGCCCGGCCGTTGCGGCGGTTGATTGAGGAGAAGATTGAAAACGCCATCTCCATGAAAATCATAAACGGCGAACTGTCCCAGGGCGAAACTATCGCCGTGGACCTGGTGAAGGGCGAATTCTCGTTCAAAAAAACTTCCTGAACCCGAGACGGCAGGAACACCGATCCCATGACATGAATGAAACTACGGTGGCACAGGAAAGAATCCTTTTGGCGATTCTGGTCGTATTGGGGGTCCTCCTGCACCGTGTTGAAGCACTGCTTCCGTTACCGACTCCCTGGATCAAGCTCGGGTTGGCCAACATCATGACCATGATCGCTCTGGTTTTTCTGGGAGCCGGCGCGGCCTTCACGGTGACCCTGCTCCGCATTTTCTTGGGATCGTTATTGGGCGGCACCTTCCTCGGCCCCACTTTTTTCCTGAGTCTGGCGGGGGGACTGGCCGCCTGGGCGGTCATGGCTCTGGTTTATCGGAGAAAAAATACCGTGGGAGTCAGTCTGGTGGGAGTCAGTGTTCTTTCCGCCTACGCCCACACCGGGGCCATTTTTATCTGCGTCTACTTCCTGTTCATTCATCAGGAAATTTTCTTAAAGTTACTGCCTTTTTTCTTCATGGTGGCGCTGGTCACCGGCGTCCTCACCGGCATCGTGGCCAACCGGGTGGCCCATCACCTGATCCGTGAAAAAATATTCGCCGGATGAAGCAACTGAATCCTGCCAAAATTGCTTTAGACTTGCCCAACTTTTTCCTTTAAACTGAATCTCCGTGTAGCTTTTTAACGGTTCCTGTCAATCCGCCATTCATCGTGAAACTATCCATAATTATTCCTGTTTACAATGAGGCCAAAACACTCCTCACCCTGATCAGCCGGGTGGAGGCGATCGATTATGAAAAAGAAATCATCCTGATCGACGACTGTTCCACCGACGGCACGCAGGATCTGCTACAAAAATATTCCGAACGTGAAGGGTTCAAAGTCCTGTTTCACAAGAAAAACCGCGGCAAGGGGGCCGCTCTGCGGACCGGTTTCGCTGAAAGCACGGGGGACATCATCATCATTCAGGATGCGGACCTGGAATACGATCCCAAAGAATACGGAGTTCTTTTGGGGCCGATTCTAGACGGCCGCGCCGATGTGGTTTACGGTTCGCGATTTTTAGGCGGACCTCACCGGGTCATGTTTTTCTGGCATTACCTGGGAAACCTCTTCCTCACCACCCTGTCCAATATGTTCACCAATCTCAATCTGACGGATATGGAAACCTGTTACAAGGTATTCACCCGGGAGGTTCTGGATTCCCTGAAACTGACCTGCGACCGGTTTGGGTTTGAACCGGAATTCACCAGCAAGGTGGCGCGCAATCAATTCCGCATCTACGAAGTGCCGATTTCCTACAGCGGCCGGGATTATTCGGAAGGAAAAAAAATCAACTGGAAAGACGGCGTGGCCGCCATCTGGTTCATCTTCAAATTCCGCCTTTTCGGTTGAGTCTCAATCAATCGTAGCGGTGGATGGAACCGTCGCGCACACCCTTTTCAAATTCTCGGGTTTCCCTGGCGACCAATCCACTCAACCCAATCAAGCCGATGAGGTTGGGCACCGCCATCAGCGCGTTCATGGCGTCGGAAAAATTCCAGACCAGTTGCAACTCGGTCACCGCGCCTATAAACACAAACGCGATCCAGACGATCCGGTAATATCGAATGTATTGATTCCCGAACAGGTATTCAAAACATTTCTCACCGTAATAGCTCCAACCCAGAATGGTCGAGAAGGCGAAGGTGACGATACCGAGCGTGACGATCCCCTGCCCCCAGGGGGCGGGCAGGCCGGCTATGAACGCCTGCAGAGTCAGCGCCGCGCCAGTTTCGCCGGAGGTCCACACCTGGGTGGTGGCCAACACTAGGCCGGTCAGCGAACACACAATGATGGTGTCGAGGAAGGTGCCGGTCATGGACACCAGAGCCTGCTTGGCGGGTTGATTGGTTTTGGCGGCGGCAGCGGCGATGGGCGCGCTCCCCAATCCGGATTCATTGGAAAACAAACCGCGCGCCACTCCATAGCGGATGGTTTGGGCTAGCGTCGCCCCGGCAAACCCACCGGTCATGGCCGTCCCGGTCATCGAATCTTTTAAAAGCAGAACCAAACCGCCGGGCAACCGGTCGAGGTGGGTCAATAGAATGGCGAGGCAACCGCCAAAATAGATCAGAACCATGACGGGAACAAACAACGAAACGACGTCGGCGATGCGCCGCACGCCTCCCAGGATCACCAGCCCGGCAAAGAAGGCCAGGAAAATCCCGATCCATGTCTTGTTGACGTTCAGAACTTCGCCGAGGGCGATGGCCGTGGTGTTGGCCTGAACCATGTTGCCGATACCGAATGCGGCAATGGCGCCACACACCGCAAACCAAACCCCCAGCCATTTCCAACCCAGGCCCGACTCCAAATAGTACATGGGTCCGCCGGAAATTTCACCGCGCGGGTTGACGGTGCGATACCGCACCGCCAAAAAACCTTCAGCATATTTAGTGGCCATCCCGAACAAGGCGGTGATCCACATCCACACCACCGCTCCCGGCCCGCCCAGCGCGACGGCGGTGCCCACCCCCGCGATGTTGCCGACCCCGATGGTGGCCGCCAGGGAAATCATCAAGGCCCCATAGTGGGAGATATCGCCGGTGCCGGAACGCTCTTTCGAGAACGTCAGGCGCAGCGCATAACCCAACAGACGAAACTGAATGCCACGCAAACGCAAGGTCAGCCAGATGCCGGTGCCTACCAGCAAGACCAACAACCACGGACCCCACATCCATCCGCTCAAATCGGAGAAAAACTTATTCAACCCGTCCATATATTTAATGGTATCTGGAACAACTGATGAACATCAGACTGGGAAAATCATTTTTGATTTTCACGAGGAGGATTCTGATTTTTCTTGCGCCTTTTTCTTTTCAGCTTCAGCTTTTGCTTTTTCCGAATCCTTGAGCGCTTGATTCAGTTTTTTTATCATGGCCGCCTGCGCCGGACCTTCGCTCACAATTCGATTGATAAGGTTTCGGATTGCCCTGACCATTTCCGGCTTGATGGGCTGGGTCGCCTGGTCACTGGCAAGGATCTTTTGCAATACACTGTGGGCCGAGACGAGTGCCGACTCTTTGGACTTGGCGAGTTTTGCAACCAGGCTCTCTTTAGTGGGAAGGTTCGCTTGGATGGCATTGTACAATTTTTTACCGATCCGGGAATTGTTTGGAAGCCCTTTGTATTGCTTTGCCAGACCCACTCCCTTTTCCAGCATCGCGATAGACTCCTTGGCTAGTTTCTCATCTTTCTCTGACAAACCCACCTGCTCTGCTGACGTACCGGTGGCACCGGTTGAGCCCACAGAGTCTCCCTTCGCATCTCCCCCACTCGCTCCAGCAGATGAAGGGGTTGCCGGCTGGTCGGTGGACGAAGGACTGGTAATGCTCCGGAGTTCCTCTGTTTGAGGTCCTGATCGGTATTGCGGCGGGATATTATTTTTGTCATCAGTAAAATGAAGTTTACCTTGATCGTCCCGGTACTTGTAAATTTTCGCCTGGGCGGTCCCCTGGTTCAACGTTATTAAGGCGATCAAGGCGATTATCAATGAGATTGCGGCCCAATAAGCTGGTCGATGTGTCGTCATGGCGTCCTTCCCGATTGCGGTCTCAAGTCGTTTCTATTTTATCCCACCTGCAAATTATAACAATGCCAACGGCACTCTGCTATAATTTAATGCGCCTTCACTATTATAAGGAATGCGCCGCCATGACACCCAGCCCTTTGCTGTACATAAAGGACAACATCTACAATCTTAGAGCTTTGGATCGGATTGTCGGAGGCTATCTTTACGACAGCATGAATGACGAAGTGGGACGAGTGAAGGGACTGATGGTGGAGCCCGAAACGTATCGCACACGCTATCTGGTGTACGTCAACGGCGGCATGATGTTTACCGAAGGGAAAATAATAATCCTGCCAAGGGAAATGTATGACCCCATTGATTCCGCAAGAATAAAATCTTCCAAGAAAAGAGAATCGATTCAACAGGCGCCCTCCCCCCGAGATTTCGATCACTTGACCCGCGAAGATGAAATGTTGATTCTAGGCTACTTCGATCTGAAGCCGTACTGGGATACGGAAACGAATGAGTCCTTGGCCCTCTGACCTGGCTTTAAAAAATTAAATTCGACTCAAAATTCTCTCCACCGCTTCCGCCACATCGTTGACAGTGATGTCTTCGATGCAATACGGTTTTTGGTGTGGAGAGGGATTGCATTCCTTGAAAAAATTCTGGCGGCAAGGCGAACACGAGTAGTTTTTGGTAACGATTTCTTTTTTTTCCGGGTCGATCACCGGATCGGAAGTCAAAACACTGCCGGGTCCAAATATAGCCACCAGCGGCGTACCCACCATGGCGCCCAGATTCATAATCCCGCTGTCATTGGCAATCAGCAACTGACACCTTTGCAACAAACCCAAAACCAAATGCAGGTTCAGGCCGATGGCGGTCACCACCCGGTCCTCCCGGCAACTTTTTTTTATCTGCTCGATCATTTCTTTTTCATCGTTGCTCCCCAACAGGACAATGGTAACTTTTTTTTCTCTGGCCAGCCGTTGACACAAAATACCAAAGCGCTCGGCATGCCACCTCTTTTGCGGTTTGGAAGCGCCGGGTTGGACCGCCACTACAAAATCGTCGTTTTGAATTCCAAGATCCTGAAAGTGTTTCGCGTACAGGTTCATATGCTCTTCCGTCACCATCGCCCGGAAATTTCTTGCCACGCGGGTGATACCGAGCGGGGCCACGAGAGGCAGATAGTATTCCACCGCATGAACTTTTTTGGAGTCCTGAGCCACCGGCACCGCATGCGTGAGCAGGCAACCCCGGGCTTCGGTCGCGTAGCCGAGACGCCAGCGGGCACCCGACAAATAAGCAAGAAAGGCACTGCGTAGCGAATGGGGAAACAGGATCACTCCATCAAACCGGTATTTTCTTAGACTCCTGGCAAATCGAACTTGCGTCCCCAATCCGTCTTTTTCGCTGAAGGGTATTTTTATGACCGAGTCGATGTCGGGATGATGGTTGAGAAATTCATGGGAGGGGGGCCGCACCACGGCAGTAATTCGGCTCTGGGGAAAATGGGCGCGGAGGGCTTGCACCGTCGGCAGGGAAAAAACGACGTCGCCGATCCAATTGGGCATCCATACCAGGATATGGTGAGCATCTTTTTTTTGAATGTCGTCAAACCGGCTCATGCAGTCCTCAAGCGAATTCGTGGAGTGCCTCCGCAGGTAACGGGTCACACTCCACTTGCGCTCAACCGGGCAAGGCCCGGAGCAAAGGGGTCACACTCCGCTTGCGCCCAACCATTATCGGGCAAAATTCACAGAGTACAACCAGTTGCCTCCCCTGCTAAGGGGCAGGCTGGCCGGGCAAGGCCCGGAGCAAAGGGGTCACGCTCCGCTTGCGCCCAACCATTATCGGGCAAAATTCACAGAGTACAACCAGTTGCCTCCAGCCGCAGGCTGGCGAAGAGCTACTTGACCCGTCGAATCGAAGCGCCGAGTTTTGACAATTTCTTTTCCATTTCCTGATACCCGCGATCGATATGATACACCCTGGAAATGAGTGTTTGGCCCTTGGCGGCCAACCCGGCCAACACCAGCGACGCGCTGGCTCGCAAATCAGTGGCCATGACGGGCGCACCGCTCAACCGCTTGATCCCGCGCACAATAGCCGTGTGGCCATCGATCAAAATTTCCGCTCCCATCCGCCGCAACTCCGCGACGTGCATGAATCGATTTTCGAACACCGTTTCGGTGATCACGCTTTGTCCTTGAGCCAGGACCATCAAAGCCATGAATTGGGCTTGCACATCTGTCGGGAATCCGGGATACGGATGAGTCCTGATATTCACCGGCGTAAGAGGCGAATGGCTCCGCACCTTGACCGAGCGCTCATTCACCGCAACGTCCACACCGGCTTCACGCAGTTTCAATACAATGGGCTCGAGCTCATCTGGCAGGCAATTGAGAACTTCCACTTCGCCGCCGGTGATGGCCCCGGCAATCATGTAAGTCGCCGCTTCGATGCGGTCGGGAAATATACTGCACTCGATTGGACGCAGGGAAGTGACCCCTTGAATGGTGATCGTGTCGGACCCGGCTCCTTCGATTTTGGCTCCGCTCCGGTTCAAGACCTGAGCGAGAAAAGACACTTCGGGTTCCCTGGCGCAATTTTCAAGAACCGTCTCGCCCTCTGCCAGGGTGGCGGCCATCATCACATTCATGGTTCCGGTCACGGTGACCAAATCAAAATAATGATGGGCTCCCTTTAGTTTTTTTGCTGTCCCATGAATGTAGCCTTCTTCCAGTTTTATGACCGCTCCCAGCGCCTCCAGTCCTTTGATATGAAGATCAATCGGACGGGCGCCGATGGCACACCCTCCGGGAAGCGATACCCGGGCTTCACCCAGCCGGGCCAGCAACGGCCCCAACACCAGGCAAGACGCCCGCATGGTGCTGACCAGATCATAACGGGCTTCGGTCTTGTGGACTCCGCTGGTGTCCAGAACGATCCGCGAGCCATTGTGCTGATCCACTTCAGCGCCCAGGTCCTGCACCAAATCGACCATGGTTTTCACGTCGCGCACCCGCGGGACTTCCAGGATTTCATTTTCCCCCTGAGTCAGCAGGGTGGCGGCCAATACCGGCAACACCGCATTTTTAGCGCCGCTGATCGTCACCTGGCCCACCAACGGCGTGCCGCCTTCAATGATTATTTTATCCAAGAGACGCCCTCCGGGCAGAAATCACACGGTCCCGTCCGGAATAATCGCGGGTCACCACGATATTCTCCAAAGCGGGTTGCGATGCCATAAGCTCGGTCACAGCCGGAGCCTGCTCCGGACCCATTTCCATAATTATAAAACCACCGGGCCGCAGGCGTTCCGCAGCTGTGGGGATGATCCGTTTAAAAAATTCCAGGCCATCCGGTCCGCCGTCCAACGCGAGCGCGGGTTCATGATCTCTAATCTCAGGCTGAAGTTGCGGCAACAATCTGGATTCAATATAAGGGGGATTGCAAAGAATAAAATCTAGCTCCCGGCACTCTGGCGCCTCCCAACCCTCAAACAAGTCGCCTTCAAAAAAAACCAGCCGGTCGGCCACGAGATGAGCCTGGGCATTTTCTCGCGCCACCTGCAGAGCCGGGGCTGAGATATCCACCGCAAAAACCCGGCTGGCGGGAATTTCCCTGGCGGCGACCACCGCTAGAATTCCCGAACCGGTGCACAAATCCAAAATGTTGGGTTGCGGACGGTGGCGGGATTCATCCCGCAGAGCCAACAACCGCTCGATCACCCCTTCCGTTTCCGGACGCGGTATGAGGACCTCAGAGTTCACTTTAAAATTCAGGGACCAGAATTCCCGCCGGCCCAGAATGGTGGCCACCGGTTCACGTGCCAGCCTGCGCTCAATCCAGTGCGCGTAACGGGCCACCTCTTCAGCATTCAAAACCCGGTCGGATTGGATATAGACATCTTCTCGCCGGCCACCGAATATTTCAGCTAAAAGTATTTCCGCGTCCAGCCGGGGTTGAGCGATGCCGGCGGCAGACAGGGCCAACGTAGATTGGCTCACCATCTCCTGAACCGTGACGCTGTCTTTCACTAAAAACACGTTCATCAAATTCTCTCCGGCAATCGCCAGGGCTGTTAAAATTTAATTTCCACTGCCCTTCAAAGCTTCGGTCTGAAAATGAATCGTTAGTTTTTCCAGCAGTTCGTCGATATCGCCTTCCAACATCTGACTCAGCTTATGAAGCGTCAAACCGATGCGGTGATCGCTCACCCGTTCCTGCGGAAAATTATAGGTGCGGATGCGTTCGCTACGGTCGCCGCTCCCGATCTGGCTTTTGCGGTTCTGCGCCATCTCCTCATGCTGTTTTCTCATGGTCTCATCGTACAACCTGGCGCGTAGCACCTTCATCGCCCGTTCCCGGTTTTTGTGTTGCGACTTTTCGTCCTGGCAAGTCACCATCAGGCCGGTGGGTTTGTGCGTGATGCGCACGGCTGAATCGGTGGTGTTGACACTTTGCCCTCCCGGACCGGAAGCCCGGTAGACATCAATTTTCAAATCGCCGGGATTGATCTGGACATCCACTTCCTCCGCCTCCGGCAAGATAGCGACGGTCACTGCGGAAGTGTGGATGCGACCTTGAGTTTCCGTTGCCGGGACGCGTTGCACCCGGTGGGTTCCCGCTTCGTATTTCAGTTTACTGTAAACGTCCTTGCCCTGGATATTGATCACCACTTCCTTGAAGCCGCCCACTCCGGTGGGATTGCTGTTTAAAATTTCAATTTTCCATTTGACCCGTTCCGCGTAACGGGTGTACATGCGAAACAGATCGGCGCAAAAAAGCCCCGCCTCGTCACCGCCGGTGCCAGCACGGATTTCCATGATCACGCTCTTGCCGTCGCGGGGGTCTCTGGGCAAAAGCAATACCTTCAATCGGCCTTCACTGTCACTTTTCTGTTGCTGTAGCTCCGCAATTTCCTCGCGGGCCATGCTCAACAGCTCCTCATCGCTTTCCTCCTCCAGCATTTTTTCGCTGGCTTCCAGTTCTCTATCGGCTTTCTTCCACCGGCGGTACTCATTCACAATTGAGGATAGCTCGGACTGTTCGCGAGCATATTGCTTGAACTCGGACTGCCGCGCGATCACTTGCGGATCGCTCAACTTTTCGTTCAGGAGATCGTATCTTTTTTCTATTTCTTTCAGTTGATCAAACATGGTTCAGTCCAAAAGGTTGGAGCTTTAAAAACGTAGAAACTCCGGGCAGGCAAATACACCCGGAGCGGGTATCGAGAGAGTCGCTAGTTGGGGGAGGTTTTGGAGAGCAGTTTTTCTTTGATTTTGCTGTATTTCCGAGTGAATTTTTCTATACGGCCAGCGGTGTCCAACAGTTTTTGCTTCCCGGTATAAAAAGGATGGCACGCGGAACAAACTTCGACATGTTGGTCTTTAACCGTGGACCGGACGGAAACTTCGTTGCCGCAGGCACACTTGATGGTTGTTTCAAAATACTCGGGATGTATTTCAGCTTTCATTAGTCGCTCAATCCTCAATCAAGAGTTCATCGATTGAATGAACTCGGCATTGGTTCTTGTTTCTTTCACTCTTTGCAGGAGGAGGTCCATCGTATCATGTATCCCCATTGGAAGTAAAACTTTTCTCAGCAACCAGATTTTTTGCAGTTCTTCATGCTCAATGAGCAACTCCTCCTTGCGGGTTCCGGAACGGTTGATGTCGATCGCCGGGAAGGTCCGCTTGTCAGCCAACTTGCGGTCCAGCACAATTTCCATGTTGCCGGTGCCTTTGAACTCCTCAAAGATTACGTCATCCATTCTGCTTCCGGTATCGACCAGGGCGGTGGCGATGATCGTGAGACTGCCGCCTTCCTCGAGGTTCCGCGCCGCGCCGAAAAACCGTTTGGGCCTCTGCAGGGCGTTGGAATCCACACCACCGGAGAGCACCTTGCCGCTGGGCGGCACGATGGCGTTGTAGGCGCGCGCCAGCCGGGTGACGCTGTCCAGCAGAATCACGACGTCCTTCTTATGTTCCACCAGCCGCTTGGCCTTTTCGATCACCATTTCCGCCACCTGCACATGCCGCTGGGCTGGCTCGTCAAATGTGGAGCTGATGACTTCACCGCGCACCGACCTCTGCATGTCCGTAACTTCTTCCGGGCGCTCGTCGATCAACAGAACGATCAGCACGATTTCCGGATAATTGGTGCTGATGCTGTTGGCCAGCGACTGCAGGATCATGGTTTTTCCGGTTCGCGGCTGGGCCACAATGAGACCGCGCTGACCCTTGCCGATCGGCGTCATGAGGTCCATGATCCGGGCGCTGTAATCCTTGCAATTCGGCGTCTCCAGGCGAATCCGCTCATTCGGATACAGGGGCGTCAGATTGTCGAACAGGATCTTGTCCTTGGTTTTTTCTGGATTCTCAAAGTTGATCGCCTCGACCTTCAACAAGGCGAAATACCGCTCATTTTCCTTGGGCGGGCGAATCTGACCGGAGATGGTGTCGCCGGTGTGCATATCAAACTTGCGAATTTGGGAAGGCGAAACGTAAATGTCATCCGGACCGGGGAGGTAGTTGTAAGCCGGAGCCCGCAGAAATCCAAAGCCGTCGGGAAGGATTTCGAGGACTCCCTGACCGAACATCAGTCCGTCTTTTTCGATCTGGGCCTGCAGGATCTTGAACATCAAATCCTGCTTCCTTAAACTGCTATGGCCTTGAATTTTAAGAGTCTTAGCCAGATTAGTCAATTCTGAGATGGTCTTGGATTTTAATTCTTCAATATTCATGGATGGGGGGGGTGTAAAGGTTTTTGTGGGTAGATCATCTTGCATGATTGAATACAGATGTTGGTGTCTGGTTTCGGATAATGAGGATAATTTCGGAGTCGTTATCAGAAAATTCGGAGGCGATCCTGTATTTGATTTGGAAAATTTATAAGCTGATGAAATCTGGACTCGGCTGATTTATGAGGCTTTAATCGGAAGCTTTGTTCTAGGGGTTCTTAAACACTCTATAGGCTTCTATTTTCTTTGTCAATCTTTTTTCTTGGCCTTTTCGTAACGGCACAAGGAATTGAATTTCGCCGATGTAGCATAGAGAAGCCCGAAGCGCTTTTTTACCCAGACGGAGGGCGCGCCACCACGAATCCCTGCCAGGGAAAATCATGGTTGAGAATCTGTTCCGCCATAAAACAAGAGGTCAGCTATTTGCCTCCCCGGCCAGGGGCCAGCCTGCGGCGGGAAACAATTGGTCAAACTCCATCCTGCGCTCAACAATTAGCCGACCGCCATACCAAACTTAGGCTACCGCCTGCCTTGTAAGGGTTGCCCGATGGGGATTTGGATGAGCTGTCCCTGATGGGCGAAGATGGCGCTGTCGGGTTCAATTTTTTTGAGGGTGGCTCCGAGGATAGCCTCCCCGGCCTTGAGTTTCTTATTCTTTTCCTGAGCGGTGGAATAGAAGATGTAGTTGAAGGGACTGTCCTCGCCGAAGTAAATAACGCCGCGCAAGGTAAAACCCGGCAGGCGGCCCGTGACAATACTCGGGGATTCAGGCGCCACTCGATCCACCGTGTTCCGCGGAGTGTCCCGCAAGGGCTGAGCGTCCGGCAGTTCGAGGTTTGTCGGCCGGAGCCTGCGGCGGCGTTTTCTGGACGGGTTTTGTTTCCTGAAGGGTGGATGGAACTGACTGTGGTCGTTTTGGCTTTTTCGCCGTTTGCTTGGGAAGCGATGGCACCGGTGGGGATGCAAACGGAATGCTGGCCAGAGCAATACCCTCATAAACCGTGCGGGGTGGCACATTATTTTTCTGTGGCACTGGCACGGGAACAATCGCCGTCGCTTGCCGGATCGGTGCCGGTTTCGATTCAAACACCCCGGCGACCCACAATCCTGCCAACACCAGCCCGGCTCCCACCACGGCGGTAATCGCTAGAATTTTCTGTGGCGCCGGGAAATGCCATGCCGATTCGATCGGCTCCCTCTGGATCACCAGACTTTGCAGGTCGATGGATTTATCGAGGACGCTTTTTTCGTCCTCCAGTTTCTTCAGCGATTTAAGGATGGTGCTCATGGGCCGATCAACTGCGGAGTGGGATAAATACTTAAGAGGTTGTACAACATGGCCTGGGTTTCGACACCGAAACGGCCATCTTCTTTAATATTGTATTGACGCTGGAACCGGCGCACCGCCGCCGCCGTTTGAGAACCGTAATGCGGCGCGTTCGGACCCTTGAAAAATCCCAGCAGGCGCAGGTTTTTCTGCAACCACACCGTCTCCCGCCCCCGATACCCGGTCTTCAAAACATCTGGAATATTTTCAAAGTCCTGCCACAGCACCGTCGCCTGCTGATGCCACAAAGGCTCGACAATTGCGAGCGGGATTTCCAATTTATCAACGGAACCAAAAATTCCGAAGTCTTTTTTCAGGGAAATCAACGACAGGTACATCGTGCTATCCGTGTCCGGCAAAGTTATTTCCAAAATGGCCGGATAATTGAGGCCCCGCAACCGGTGCCAGTCCCCGGTCACGGTTATGGCAGACAGGTCAAATTCGCCCTTAAGGTCGGCCAACGACGCTTCATTAACCAGGGCCAGGTTTTGTGGCAACATTCCCCAGCTTTTCAGGATCCATTTTGCCGCCTCTATTTTGCTTTGAGAAGAAGACATACCGGCAAGATAAGCCACCAGTTTATCGGTCCGGGAAATGCGCAACGTGCCGGCTTCAGCAGATACCGCTGGCACTCCCGGTGCCAGAGCGCCCGGTTTTCCAGTCCGTCCGGCAGACGGCAAAACCGGCGGTTCCGCTTGCGGGATCAACTCCCCTGGGTCGGACAAGTCGATGGGATTCTGCTGAATGAGTTGTTTCAAATCCATGACCATGCCGCCACTCCGGCTCCACTTGAAATCCAAAGGTGTTTCAAAAATAAAAATCGCGGCCACCACTAATGCCAAAGCCGAGGCCAACACCTTCCAGAAAGTTCGCGAAGACTTCATGGACAACCCCCCGAAATCCTTCACCGCCAACCGCACTTCACGGGGAGTGATCTTCTTGGTGTTTCGCGTATAAGCGACCAACAAAGCCCGATCCGCCAGTACATTGATCATGCGCGGAATGCCTTGCGCGTAACGAAAAATCAGCTCGGTAGCCGGACGGGAAAACATGACCTTGCCCTTGCCGCCCGCCACATTGAGACGATGCTGAATGTAACCCCGCGTTTCCTCCAGGTTCAGCGGCAGGAGTTCCCATTGAATGGTGATGCGCTGGCGCAGTTGCCGCAAGTTGGGACGGTTCAGTAAATCGTCCAGTTCCGGTTGGCCGATCAAAATAATTTGGATCAGCTTTTCGGTTTCCGTTTCCAGGTTGGAGAGCAGTCGCAACTCCTCCAGCACCGGGGCGTCCAGGTCCTGCGCTTCATCGATGATCACCGCCACGCGATGGCCCCGTTGCCGCTCCCGCAACAGGTACCGGTGCAGTTGATGAACCAAATCTTTTTTACTGCGACTGCTGGCCGGCAGGCCCAATTCCGCACTGATCGACTGCAACATTTCCAGCGCGTTGGCGCAGGGATGAAAAATGTACGCGAAATTGAAATCCGCGTTCAACTCTCTAAGAAAACTTCGGCAAATGGTGGTTTTCCCGGTGCCCACTTCGCCAATAATTTTTAGAAAGCCGTTGTTCTCCTGCAGGCCGAATACCAGATGGGCCAGCACCTCCTTATGTTTCGAGCTCAGGTAGAGGTACTTGGGGTCGGGCGTCAGATTGAACGGTTTTTCCGCGAAGCCATAATAGTCTATGTAAATACTGCTCTGCTTTTTCTTCCGCACTGCCTGTTCCATCTCGCGGTATTGCAACGGACGCACCACCGCATTCGGTGGCGTGGCGGGCAGAGACGCCGGACCGGCTTGAATAGTTTTGTTGTAAGCCAAACGCTTTTCAGCATCGGCCAGCATCTGGTAGGCCTCGGTCAACTGGCTGATTTTTTCTTCAAGGCTGAGCCCGCCCTCGATCGGTTTGTTCTTCATTTTGGGACTGGCTAAAAACTGGATGCGTTTTTTATAAACCGCTACGATCTCGTCTTGGGTGGCGGACGGCAGGACTCCCAAAACCTGGTAACAGTCCGGTTTCTGGGAATTTTTTGGTGTGTTCGTCATAAGTTTTTATTCGGAGAGAAGAGACGCGTGCCCCTGCATGAAAGAGCCATTAATCGGTTAATATACAAAGACTTGGATGGGATGTAAACAAAAATAATCCCCAAGTTGCACCTGGAGGCGACTGGTCAGACTCTGTCATGCACTCAATAACTGTTGGGCATGATCCAACATTCCGCCACTGCTTGAGGGGGCCGGGCAAGGCCCGGAGCCAATGGGGTCAGACTCCGCTTGCCTTCAATGACGGTTAGGCATAACTTGGGAGGGTCGGCTATCTACCTCCCCTTCAAGAAGGAGAGGAAATTTTGTTTTCTCTGCGATCTCTGCGGTGAATCCATTCGTGTTTATCTGTGTTCCCTTCGGCAAGCTCAGGACAGGCATCTGTGGTTAATTTGATTTTTATTCGCCCCGCGCGGAGCGGTCCCGTGACCATGACACAAAATCTGAAATCCAAACCCTGCCCGATCTGCAAAAAGAAATCCGCTGTGGCGGGGAGCGAGTTTTACCCGTTCTGCTCGGAGCAGTGCAAACTTATTGACCTGGGCCGTTGGCTCGACGGCAAATACA